>JAFAYN010000504.1 GCA_019240375.1 Gemmatimonadota bacterium | reverse complement strand
TCCCCGCCGGCCTCGGGCGGGAGGGAGCCGAGCTGCCGGAGCACGGCGTCCGGGACCTCCGCGGCGCGGGGGGAGAAGGCGAGCCCCGCCAGTTCCGGCCCCGCGCGCCAGAAGCCGCCGGTGCGCGGCTCCTCCGGGGCGTCGCCGGGCTCCTGCGCGGGGGGCTCGGCCGCGCCGCGCAGCTCTCGCAGCCGCTCCAGGAGCCGCTCCTTCGGGCGTCCGCGCCAGGCGAGCACCAGGAAGGGGTCCTCGTCGAAGGCCTCGGCCAGGATGTAGAAGGTGGCGGCGACGTGCTTGCACGGGTTCGCCCAGTCGGGACACGAGCAGTCGGTCTTCAGCTCGTCCGGCCGGGCGGGGAAGAGGGAGAGCCCCGCCGCCTCGAACGCCTCCTCCACGTCGCGCGGCATCTCCCCCGCCAGGAGCGCGGCCAGGAAGAGCGCCTGCCCCGCCAGCGCCCGCTCCGCCCTCTCCCACTCCTCCTCCGTGAAGGGAGTGAGCCCGATCCGCACCCGGTACGGCGACGGGCGGGAGCCCTGCACCTTCGCCGTCACCTCGCCGGGCTCCACGCCGAGCCCCATCACCTGCCCGCTCCGGGCGTAGCTCCGCCCGCGCGAGAGGCGGGAGGTGTCGGCCACGGCGTTCAGGGCGGCGATGAAGCGTTTCGACCACCACGTCTCACCGATCTCTCCGCGCCGGCTCCGGGCGGCGATCCCGTCCTTCGCCTCCCGCCGCGGCGCCCCGTCGAAGCCCCACCACTCGCTCATCGCGCCCTCCTCACTCCGCCACCGCGTCGGCGGAAAGCGCCACCACGCGCCGCAGCTCGGCGGTGGACAGCTCGGTGAGCCACGCCTCGCCCGTGCCGAGCACGCTGGCGGCGAGCGCCCGCTTGTCCGCGATCATCTCGTCGATCCGCTCTTCCAGCGTCCCCGCGCACACCAGCTTGCGCACCTGCACGTCGCGCCGCTGCCCGATGCGGAAGGCGCGGTCGGTGGCCTGGTCCTCCACGGCGGGGTTCCACCACCGGTCAAAGTGGATCACGTGGTTCGCCGCGGTCAGGTTCAGTCCCACTCCGCCGGCCTTGAGCGAGAGAAGGAGCACCGGGGGGCCGTCCGCCCCCTGGAAGCGCGCCACCAGCGCGTCGCGCGCCGGCTTGCGCATCCCGCCGTACAGGAAGGGGACCTCGCGCCCCAGCCGCTCCCCCAGGTACCGCTGGAGGAGGTGCCCCATCTCCGCGAACTGGGTGAAGACCAGCGCCCGGTCGCCCACGGCCAGCACCTCCTCCAGGATCTCCTCCAGCCGCTCCAGCTTCCCGGAGCGCCCGGCCAGGGCGGAGTGGTCCTGGAGGAGCTGCGCGGGGTGGTTGCACACCTGCTTGAGGCGGAGCAGGGTGGCGAGCACCAGTCCCTTCCGCTCGATCCCCTCGCTCGACTCGATCCGCGCCAGCATCTCGTCCACCGTGGCCTGGTAGAGCGAGGCCTGCTCGCGCGTCAGGTTGCACGGGACGGTGAACTCCTGCTTCTCCGGGAGGTCCTGGATGATGGCGCGGTCGGTCTTGAGCCGGCGCAGGACGAAGGGGCGGGTCAATCGCTGCAGGCGCGCCGCGGCGTCGGGGTCGCGGAAGCGCTCGATCGGCTTCGCGAAGCGGCGGCGGAAGTCCGTCGCGGAGCCGAGCAGCCCGGGGTTCAGGAACTCCAGGATCGACCAGAGCTCGGCCAGCCGGTTCTCCACGGGGGTGCCGGTCAGGGCGATGCGGCGCGGCGCGCGGAGACTGCGCACGGCCTGTGTCTGCCGGGCCGCGGCGTTCTTGACGTTCTGCGCCTCGTCCAGCACCACCCGCCCCCACTCGACCGCCGCCAGCTCCTCGCGGTCACGCGCCGCCAGCGCGTAGGTGGTGAGCACCAGGTCGCTCCCCCGCACGGCCCGCTTCAGCGCGGGGCCGCTCAGCCGCTCGGCGCCGTGGTGGACGTGCACGCGCAGCACCGGCGCGAAGCGGGCCGCCTCGCGCTGCCAGTTCCCCACCACCGACATGGGGCAGACCAGCAGGGTGGGGGCGGGGGACTTCTTTTTCCTCCCCTGTCCGTTCGCGCTCTCCGGCCGCTCCGCGAGGAGGAGCGCCAGGAGCTGCACCGTCTTCCCCAGTCCCATGTCGTCGGCCAGGCAGGCGCCCACCCCCCGCCGGTCGAGGAAGGCGAGCCACGACACCCCGCGCCGCTGGTACGGCCGCAGCTCCCCCGCGAAGCCCGGGGGCGCTTCCACCGGCTCGATCCGCGCGTCGCCGCCGGAACCTAACAGCTCGCCCAGCCACCCCTGCGCCTCCACCCCCACCAGGGGGAGCCCGGCGTCCGGCTCGTCGGCGCCCGTCGCCAGGCGCAGCACCTCGGCGGCGCTCATCTCCCCGGACTCGCCCCGCTCGAAGAGGCGCAGCGCCGCCTCCACCTCCTCCGGCCTCAATTCCACCCACTCGCCGCGGAAGCGCACCAGCGGCACCTTGAGCCGCGCCAGCGTCCGGAACTCGGCGGCGGAGAGTGTCTCCCCCCCCAGCGACACCTGCCAGTCGTACGCGCATATCGCCTCCATCCCGAAGCGCCCCTCCGAGTCGCTCCCGGAGGACGAGGAGGCGGGGCGGGCCTGGAGCTTCACCCCCAGCCGCGCGGACGGCTTGGTCCACCAGGGAGGGACCCGCACCGCGAACCCCGCCTGCCCCAGGAGCCGGGCGCCCTCGCGCAGGAAGCGGTACGCGCTGCCCGCGTCCAGCTCCATCCCGCGGGGGCGGGCCCCGCGCAGCGCCGGCTCCAGCGCGGGGTACAGGCGCAGCGCGCGCCCCAGGTCGCCGAGCAGGCGCTCCTGCGGGTCCTCCACGCGGCGGCGCAGCACGGTCAGCGGCCCCTTCGCGCGCCACACCTGCTCCGCCGGGACCAGGAGCGAGGGGTCGTCGGTGGCCTGAAGGAGGAAGTCCAGCCGCCACCCGCCGTCCGCCGGGGAGGGGGCTTCCCCGTCGTCCGACCCCGGGGCGGACAGGAGGAAGCAGGTGCGCACCCCGCCCTCCGCCGCTTCCGTCAGCGCACGGGCCCACGCCTCCAGCGCCTCGCGCAGTCCCAGCGCCTCCCGTTCGTCGTCTAGCCACCCGGGGCTCGCCAGCAGCGCGCGCAGCCAGGCGTCGCCCGGAACACGCCTGCGTGTCAGTGGCGGGAGGAGGTCCTCCCCCGCCAGCGCCTGCCGCACGCAGACGTTGATCAGCGCGTCCAGGGCCAGGTCGGTCACGTCCAAGTCGGCGTCCAGCCCGGCGGCGGCTCGGCAGGCTCCCGGCATGGCGCGGCGGATTGCCGCCGCGCGCCCGGCGTCCGCCTCGTCGGTGAGCACCGGGCGCCATGCCGCCGTCCACTCGCTCCCCGCCGGCTCCAGTACGGGGAGCACCCGCCCGCGCGCCGCCAGCTCCAGCGCCAGCTTGGCCGTCTCGCCGAAGGCGCGCAGGGTGTCCGCCGCCGCCGCGCCGTCGCCGGGCGTGTCGGGGAGCGCGAGGAGCAGGTCGAGCGCGTCCCCCGGCGCCAGCGCGAGCGCCGGGACCGTCCAGGGCGCGGTCCCGGTGGGTTCCGGCGCGTCCTCGTCCGACCCGCGGGCGCGCGCGAGCTGCGGGGAGGCCTGGGGCCCATGGGGGTACGAGGGGAGGTCCAGGACCAGCTCGGTGTGCTGCACCCGGCGCCCTCCCCCGCCCAGGTGGCGGAGCGCTTCGTCCAGCGCCCACCCGTCGGCGGCGAAGGGGTGCGGACGGGGCCTGGGGACGCGCGGAGGCCGGCCGGCGCGGCGGGGTGCCGTGGCGGGTGCGAGCGACGATTCTCCCCAGAGGCGTAGCCCGTGGGGGCTCCAGCAGGCGTGGACGACGATCACCGTGGCTCCGTCGACGGGATCCCTGTACCGGACCGCGTACTCCCCGGCCCCGGAGCAAGTTAGAGGGTGTGCCGGGACGGGAAAAGGAGGACGCGGTTCCCGTCGCGTGGCGGGCACGTTACACGACAGATAGTGTGCGACGGGCGATTCCGCGTTAGATTGCGCCCGACCCGCTTTTCGCCTCCGCCCTCATCCGGAGAAGTGCCCATGACGCGTGTCCGTCGCTCCCGCGCCCTGCTCCTGCTCGGCGCCCTGCTCCCCGCTCTGCTGTCCGCGTGCGACACCCCCACGGCGGCCCTTGGCGGCCGGGCCGACCCCCTCGGCGCCTCCCCGCGGCTGGCCGTCGTCCCCGCGCAGGGGACCGCCGCCACGCTGGACGTCGCCAACTGGAACCTGGAGTGGTTCGGGAGCACCTCCAACGGCCCCACCGACGAGAAGCTGCAGCTGCACAACGTGCGCGACGTGATCGGCGGGATGGACGCCGACGTGTGGGGGCTGGAAGAGGTGGTGACGCAGGCGCACTGGGACTCGCTCAAGGCGCAGCTCCCCGGGTACGCCGGCGTGCTGGCGAGCGACGCCAACGTGACCAGCGGCTCCACCTACTACAGCGCCAGCGAGCAGAAGGTGGCCGTGCTGTACAAGACCTCGGTGGCCTCGCTGGTGAGCGCGAAGCTGATCCTGACCGGGAACGACACCGATTTCGCCGGGCGCCCGCCGCTGGAGGTGAAGCTGCACCTCACGGTCAACGGCGCGAGCGAGGACCTGATCGTGATCGTGCTGCACATGAAGGCGTTCAACGACGTGGCGAGCTGGCAGCGCCGGCAGAACGCCGCGGTCGCGCTCAAGAGCTACCTGGACGCCACCTACCCGACGCAGAAGGTGATGGTGGTGGGCGACTGGAACGATGACGTGGACACCTCCATCACCGCGGGGCAGCCCTCGCCCTTCGCGGCCTTCGTGTCGGACGCGGCGCGCTACACCTTCCCCACCAAGGCGCTGACCGACGCGGGCGTGGCCTCGACCATGTCGTACACGGACATGATCGACCACCAGCTCGACACCAACGAGCAGTGGGCCGACTACGTGGCGGGTTCGGTCAAGGTGTTCCGCGCCGACCAGTACATCACCAGCTACGGCACCACCACCACCGACCACCTCCCGGTGATCAGCCGCTACACCATCGGGAGCGGCACGGGGACGGGCGGCGGGACGACGGGCTCGGCCAAGGTGATCGTCAACGAGATCCTGGCCAACGAGCCGGGGAGCGACACCAACGGCGAGTTCGTGGAGCTGGTCAACGTCGGGACCGCCTCGGCCGACCTGAGCGGCTGGACGATCTCGGACGGCACCGGTGTGCGCCACACCTTCGCGAGCGGGACGACGCTGGCCGCCGGCAAGGCGATCGTGGTGTTCGGGGGCGCCTCGGCGATCCCGACCGGGCTGACCAACGCCGTAGCCGCCTCCACGGGCGGGCTCACCCTGGGGAACAGCGGCGACAGCGTGATCCTCAAGAACGGATCGGGAACCACGCAGGACAGCTTCACCTACCCCTCGTCGCTGTCGGGGACGGACGGGGTGTCGATGAACCGGAGCCCGGACGCCAGCGCCACCGGGACCTTCGTGCTGCACACCTCCATCTCGTCGCTCAGTTCGTCGGCGGGGAAGCACGCCAACGGGACCGCCTTCTGATGGAGTAGCGCGTCGGGGAGGATCCTTCCAGACGCGCGGCGGGGCGGCCGGTGAACCACCGGCCGCCCTGATTTTCTTCAGTGCGGTAGTTGACATATTTCGTACGCTCCTATTAAGATATTTTGCGCAAGTAATTCTATTCCTCAAACCGTGAGAGGGGGTGAAAGCAGATGCAGATCTTCTCGATCTTCACCGGCGGCGAGGCCTCGACGCCCGCCGAGTACCCGTGGTACCTGTGTGTGGCGGACTGATCCGCTCGCGTCGGTAAAACGGCAGTAAGTCGGCAGGGCCGCTCGCCTCGGCGGACGGCCCTGCTGTGTGCCTTCCGCCGTGCCGCACCCCCAGCCCGGGTACTGCATCCTTCCCCTGGAGACTTCCATGCGACCGCACCACCGACTCCCTCCGTATTCTGCCAGCGGTGTCCAGGTGATTGTTCTCGAAGCCGGCCGCGGGTCCGCCCGCCGTGTGGAGCTGGAGAGCTGGCTCGCCAGAGAGCGCGATGCCGGCGTTTCATCGACCTGGTTGCTCCCCTGCGATGCTGGGGAACACGGCGTGTGGGCCGGACCGAATGCCTGGATCGAATCCATCCTCCCTGATCTCGAAGCTCGCGCGCCGGAGCTTTTCACTCGGCACGATTCCGAACTCGTGGCCGTGCTCCCGTCGCTCCGCCGCCGGGTCCAGCCGCGATACGTTCCGCTCACGGAAGCAGTCGTGCCCGAGGAATCGGTGCGCAACTACGCCATGGATCGCGCCTACCGGCTCGGCCACGGGCTGATCGACCTCCTGGACGAGTGGCATGTGCTGACGGGGGGAGGCCGCTGGGCAGTCGCCTGTGACGACTACGACCGGTGCGGTGCCCTGGTCGGACGCTTCTTTC
>JAFAYN010000389.1 GCA_019240375.1 Gemmatimonadota bacterium | reverse complement strand
CGCGGAGCTGGAGGGTGCGGCGTACCGCGTCGCCCTCGTGGATCCGGACCGTGTGGTCGAAGATCCCGTCCTCCCGCCCCTTGCGTATGAAGGGGGTGACGTAGTCCCCGTCGCTGAAGCTCCCGGTCCCGGGGATCTTGGTCCCCGGCGCCGACTCCACCGCCACGATCCGCACTCCGGGGCGCTGCTCCCGGAGGTACAGCCCCGTCCCGTACAGCGTTCCCCCGGAGCCGAGCGAGCCCACCACCATCTGGACGTCCGGGAAGTCGGCGAGGATCTCGGGCCCGGTCCCCTCGTAGTGGGCGCGGGGGTTGGCCCAGTTGTGGAGCTGGTCGAAGAAGTGGTAGTGCCCGGACCCTTCGCGCTCCACCCGCTCGCGGCACCAGCGGTTCCCCTCGATGGTGAAGTCGCCGACCTGGTGGATCGTGGCGCCATAGAAGCGCAGGAAGTTGCGCTTGTCCTCGGTGAGCTTGGAGCTGACCACCACCTCGGTGGGGTGGCCCATCACCCGCCCGAAGTAGGCGAGAGCGCACGCCATGTTGCCGCTGGAGGCGTCGAGCAGCGTCATCCCCGGCCGCAGGCTCCCGTCCGCCAGCGCCTCCTGGATCATCCGGAGCCCTCCGCGGTCCTTTACGCTCCCCGTGGGATTCCACCCCTCCAGCTTCACGTACACCCGGGCGCTCGGCAGCTCCGGGACGCTTACACGCAGGTGGGGTGTCTCCCCCACCGCCTGCCATATGGTCTCTCTGATCATCCTCGGGAGGGCTGAGGCGGATGGGAGGCCGGGAGTTCTCGGAACTGGCGATCGTTCGACGCATGTCACCACCGGAGCGGGACGCCTGCGCCGCAACTTCTAAAGTTGTCCGATTATATGCAGTATAAACAGGACGGACCGTGCGGGCAACACCACCGAGGAAAGGGCGTGGCGATCGGCTCCGGCTCACCGCTCCAGTCGGTAGCCCACCTTCCACACGGTGAGGATGTGGCGGGGAGCCGTGGGGTCGCTCTCGACCTTGCGCCGCAGCTCCGCGATGTGCATGTCGACGGTCCGGGTCATCACCGAGGACCGGTGTCCCCAGACCTCCTGCAGGAGTTCCAGCCGCGAGGCCACCGCTCCGTCGCGCCGGAGGAGGGCGCAGAGGAGGTCGTACTCCTTGGGTGCCAGCGCGACTGGCTTCCCATCCCGGAGCACCGTGTGCGTGGACGGGTTCACCTCCACGTCGCCGAACCGCTCCACCGGCGCCTTGCCCGCCGGACCGTCACGGGGAGCTGAGCGGCGGAGGAGCGCCGCCACCCGCGCGAGGAGCTCCAGGATCCCGAAGGGCTTGGTGACGTAGTCGTCCGCGCCCAGCCGGAAGCCGAGGACCTTGTCCGCCTCTTCGCCACGCGCGGTCAGGATCAGGACGGGCATCTCCCGCCCCTCCTCGCGCAGCGTCTTCAGCACGCGGTTCCCGTCCATCTCCGGGAGCATCAGGTCGAGGATGACCAGGTCGGGGTTCCAGGTGCGCGCCTGCCGAAGCCCTTCCACGCCCGTCGCCGCCACGGCCACTTCGTGGCCCTCCAGCTCCAGGCTGGTGGACAGCCCGAACGCCAGGTTGGCGTTGTCCTCGACCACCAGGATCCGGCTCATGCGGCTCCTCCCCGAACCGCTTCGAGCCGGGCGGGTGCGTCCTCGTATTCCGCGGCGGCCGGCAGCGCCGGGAGGGACACCACGAAACGGGCGCCGCCCCCGGGGGCGTCCTCCACCGAGGCGGCGCCGCCGTGCATCGCCACCAGGTCGCGCACCACGGCCAGGCCGATCCCGCTCCCTCCCGTGGCGGCCTCCGCCTCCCGCGACAGCCTCTTGAAGGAGTGCCAGACCTGCTCCCGGTCAGCCTCCGGGATCCCGGGTCCCTCGTCGTCGACCATGATCCGCACCTGCGCGTCGCGGCGCTCCACCCCGATCCGTACCCGCTGGCCGTCGGGGCCGTACTTGACCGCGTTGTCCAGGAGGTTGAGGAGCACCTGCCGCATGGCGTCCGGGTCGACGGAGGCGTACGCGCCCGCGCCCGCAGTCAGCTCCAGCGCGGCGCCCCGTGCCGCCGCGAGCGGGGCGAAGGACTCCACCGTCTCCCGGACCACCTCCGCGACGTCGGCGGGAGCGGGGGCGACCTGGCCGGCGCCCTGCTCGGACCGGGCGAAGCGAAGGACGTTCTCCACGAGGTAGCTCAGACGCCGCGCCTCGTCGCTGATGATGCGAACCGAGCGCGCCCGCTCCGGCTCCCGTAGCCGCCCGGAATCGAGCAGGTCGGCGAAAAGACGGATCTGGGCCAGCGGCGTGCGCAGCTCGTGCGACACCCCGGAAACGAAGCCGCTCCGCATCCGCGCGAGCTCCTGCTGCCGCCGGAGCTGCACCAGCGCGACCACGCCGAGCACCAGGGTGAGGCAGAGGACCCCCAGGAGGAGGGGGAGGCGGGAGCGTGGCAGCCCCCCGATCAGCAGGCCGTCCGCCATCTCGGGGCGGACCCCCACGCGGATCACCAGGCGCCCGAAGTCACCCCCGACGGTGTCCACGACCATGGTGGTCGGGTTGAGGACGCCCCGGGAGCGGAAGATGGGCTCCCCCGACAGGGAGGAGACGGCGATGGCGAGCACCGCCTCGTTGGGCGCGCCGTGGGTGAGCGTGGGCGGGAGCAGGGGGGTCTCCGCGAGGATTCCTCCGATCACGGAGCGGGTGAACTCCGGCAGGTCCAGCACGAGTCCGTAGACCCCGGACGTCACCCCGTCCTCGTCGGTGGCGGTGGTGTACAGGAGCGATTTGGAGGGGCGCCCGGGGAGGGACACCCAGGCGACCGGCTGCGTCTCTACGATGCGCCGGACCACCCGGCTCCCTCCGCCGCGGATCCTGACCTCCCGAGCACGGGGCGCGGGCGCCGACCGCCGTGCCGACACCTGTTCGCGTATCCACTCCCGGTCGGCTGGCGTGAGGCGGGATTCCCGGACGGCGAGGCGTCCGTCGGACACGTTCAGGTAGAAGAAGTCGTGCGTCGCCCCGGGGCATCGGCACCTTTCCATGGCCGGCCCCGTCCAGCGCAGGTAGTCGGAGACGGCCGCTTCCGCGTCCTTGCCGACGGGGGTGAGCTGGGAGGGGATTCCCCTGGTCAAAGCGCCGGAGAGCGTCTGCCTGGCCGACTCCTCGATCCTCCGTCCCAGTTCCCAGCTCGCGAACGCCCCGTAATCCCGGAGCGTGTTCTCGCTGGCCGCGCGGTGCGAGCGCGCGGCGTCCTGCGCCTGGTACGCGAGCACGCCCGAAAGGGCGAGGGTGAGCACCAGCACCGCCAGCGGCAGGGAGCGGGAGAATCCGGGTTCTTTCCAGTGCCTTCCGGTGTAAGGGGGCAGCCTCGTTCGCATCCTGTTCACCAGTGGATCCAGGGCCGTTCGGCCGTGTGGCTCGCCACGCCGGGGGGCCCGGTCACAATGAAGCAACGGGTAGGGGAACACCCCATACCCGTGAGGATAGCG
>JAFAYN010000364.1 GCA_019240375.1 Gemmatimonadota bacterium | reverse complement strand
ACTCGGCGCGGATCATCGCCAACTCGCGCGCGCTGGCCGAGGCGATGACCGAGCGCGGCTTCACCCTGGTTTCCGGCGGCACCGACAACCACCTCCTCCTGGTGGACCTGCGCAGCAAGGGCGTCACCGGCAAGGACGCGGAAAAGGCGCTGGACCGGGCGGGGATCACCGTCAACAAGAACACCGTCCCCGGCGAGACGGCGTCGCCCTTCGTGACCTCGGGAATCCGCATCGGCACCCCGGCGCTGACCACGCGCGGGCTGGGGATCGGGGAGATGCGCGACATCGCCGTGCTGATCGACGAGGCCATCGCCGGGCGCGAGGACGAGGCGAAGCTGGACAGCGTCCGCCACCGCGTCCGCGAGATGTGCGGCCGGTTTCCGCTGTACGGCGAGTGGGCGCGCACCTGAGGACCCTGCGCGGGGGTGCGGTGTAACAGGCCGATCCTCGCGGGACCCTCATCCAGCAGTCGAACCATGTCGCAGCAGAAGCGAGCCTACATCGAGACGTACGGGTGCCAGATGAACATCAGCGACTCCGAGCTGATGTACGGCATCCTGGCCGAACAGGGGTACACCGCCGCCGACTCCGCGGAGGAGGCGGACGTGATCCTGGTCAACACCTGCGCCATCCGCGACCACGCGGAGCAGCGGGTGATCGGCCGCGTGGGCCAGCTCCAGCAGATCCGGCAGAGCCGCCCGGAGCTGCTGATCGGCGTCACCGGGTGCATGGCGCAGCGGATGGGGGAGGACCTCCTCAAGCACGCCGGGCAGGTGGACCTGGTGATGGGCCCCGATGCGTACCGCCAGCTCCCGGAGAAGCTGGCGTCGCTCGCTCCCGCTCCCCCGAAGCCGTCGCCGCGCTCGTCGCTCCCGGTGATGGGCGCGCCGAAGGGTGGGCTGACCGTGCTCGGCTTCGACCCGTTCGAGAACTACGAGGGGATCACCGCGCGCCGCACCTCGGCGGTGTCGGCGTGGGTGCCGATCCAGCGCGGGTGCAACTACCGCTGCACCTACTGCATCGTCCCCTACGTCCGCGGCGACGAGAAGAACCGCGACCCGGAGCAGATCCTGGCCGAGGTGCGCGCCCTGGCCGCCGACGGCGTTCCCGAGGTCACCCTGCTGGGGCAGACGGTCAACTCGTACGAGCACGGCGACTGGAGCTTCCCCCGCCTCCTGCGCGAGGTGGCGCGCGTGGACGGGATCCGGCGCGTCCGCTTCACCTCGCCGCATCCCAACGACTTCACCCGCGATCTGGTGGAGGTGATGGCCGAGGAGCCCACGGTGTGCAGCCAGCTCCACCTCCCGGTACAGTCCGGCCACAACCGGACGCTCAAGCGGATGCTGCGGCGCTACACGGTGGAGCAGTACCTGGAAAAGATCGAGTGGGTGCGCGAGGCGATCCCGCACATCGCGCTGTCCACCGACGTGATCGTCGCCTTCCCCGGCGAGACGGACGAGGAGTACGAAGCCACGCTCGACCTGATGCGTACCGTCCGCTACGACGACGCCTTCATGTACAAATACTCCCTGCGCGACGGGACCCCGGCCACGCGCCTCCCGGCCGAGCAGTTCGTCCCGGACGAGGTGGGGCAGGCGCGCCTGGAGCGGCTGATCGCCACCCACCGCGAGATCCAGGCGGAGATCTACCGCGCCGAGGTGGGATGCGTGGAGGAGGTGCTGGTGGAAAAGACCGGGCGCCGCGGCGGGCTGCAGGGGCGCACCGAGTCCAACAAGGTGGTCACCTTCGAGGGGCCCGAGTCGCTGATCGGCGGCTTCGCGGAGGTGCGGCTGGTGTCGACCACCGGCGCCACCTTCGGCGGGGAGCTGGTGGAGAGCGCGGTGGCCGCCGAGCCGGTGGCATGAGCCGCGGGAGCTGGATCGGCGGCGTCGCCCTCGCCCTGCTGGCCGCGCTCTTCGCGTACGGGAACCGGGGCGAGTCGGCCGTCCTCCACCTGGGGGTCGCCACCTTCTACCGCGCCCCGACCACCCTGCTGGTGATGGGGTCGTTCCTGCTGGGGATGCTCGCCATGTTCCTCCTGGGGCTCCGCCACGACCTGCGGGTGCGCCGCGCGCTGGCGGAGCGGGAGCGCGCGACCCCGATTCCGCGCGAGGAGTACCCCCACAGCTGGACCGGCCCGGACTACTCCGGCTCCGACCTGTCGTAGCACCGGCGGAGCACACTTCCGCGACCGCGGGTCTCCGCATTATCTTACGGCTCCACTCCCCTGAAAATCCGGCGGGAAGGTACCCCGGACCGGCCCGCGGCCCAGCCGCCCTTCCCGTCCGGCGCGGATCCCCCCCTTCACCACATCTCTCGAAGCAGCCCTGACATGAACAAGGCAACACGCCGCATCGCGCTCCTGCTCGGCGCTCTGCTCCCGGCTTTGGCGTCCACTCTGCACGCGCAGACCCCGGACTCGGTGATCGCCGCCAGCTGGAGCGGGAAGAGCCTCTTCCGCGTGAACGTGGACGGGGGCACCATCTTCGGGGGCGAATACAGCGGTGGCTTCTCCGGGGGGATCCCGGCGGAGGGGTCGGGGACCCGGATGATGTGGTATCCCGGGAAGGCCGCCTTCCGCGCCGGCTACATCAACGGGACGCAGTGGGACGACGCCAACATCGGGAACTACTCGGTGGCCATCGGCGAGAACGTCCGCGCCAGCGGCGACAACGGGGTCGCGCTCGGGGTACGCAGCACCGCGGCGAACATCTCGAGCGTGGCGATCGGCGAGGACAACACGGCCTCCGGCGCGGCGTCCGTCGCGCTGGGCTACCACGCGCACACCAACGCGCGGCAGGGGAGCTTCGTCTTCTCGGATCGCTCCTCGGCCGACTCGACCCGCGCGGGCAACGCCCACCAGGCCACCTTCCGCGTGGCGTGCGGCTTCCGGATCTTCACCAGCAGCAACCTGAGCACGGGCGTGGCGTTCGGCGGCGCCTCGGTGTCCAACCTGGGCACCGCGTGTCCCACCGAGTACTTCGGCCAGAGCGGGACGATGATCGCCACCAGCACCGGGGCGTTCCTTTCCTCCGGCGGCACCTGGACCAACTCGTCGGACGTGAACCGCAAGCACCTGTTCGGGCGGGTGACGGGCGAGGACGTGCTGGCGCGGCTCCGGCAGATGCCGATCAGCACCTGGAGCTACAAGGCCGAGGACAACGCCATCCGCCACCTGGGCCCCACGGCGCAGGACTTCCGCGCCGCCTTCGGGCTGGGCGCCAACGAGACGACCATCGCCACCATCGACGCCGACGGCGTGGCCCTGGCCGCCGCCAAGGCGCTGGAGCGCCGCACCGCCACGCAGGCGGAGGAGATCCGCGCGCTGCGCGAGGAGAACGCCGAGCTGAAGGCGCGGCTGGACCGCCTCGAGGCGGCGCTCGCCGCGGGGGCCTCCCACAAGTAGCACCGGCGGGAGCCCGCGCTCCCGCTTCGGGGCGGCCCGGCGCCGGGCCGCCCCGACCGCTCGCCCCTGCCGAAGCTCTGTTCGCGACAATCCGCATACGTATCCTCACTCCATGACCTACCTTTCCCTCCCGCTGGTCACCGCCTTCCTCGTATTTCTCACCGGTCTCCTCCCCGGGCTTCGTTTCGGCGGGTCCGTCCTCCTGCTCGGCGCCGGCGCGGTCCTCGTCCTGGCCGGCGGGGTGGTGCTCGGGCGGGAGCGCCCGCGGACCACGGGCGGGCCGTCCCTCCCTCCCGCGCTACTGGTCGCCTTCGCGCTCGCCGGGGCGGCGCTGGGCGCGGGCGGGAACCGGGCCGCGCGCGACGACTGCCGGGCCCGCTTCCCCGAGGGAGTCCGGCTGACGGTACGCGGGGTCCTGGGCGCCGACTTCCGCGGGGCGACCGAGGACGATCCCGTCCCGCTCCTCCCGCTGGAGGTCACAGAAGTGCGCGCGGGGCGAGAACTGATCCCCGGGTGCGGCGGAGAGGTGCGGGTCCGGCTCCCTGAAAGGACAGCGCCGATGCTCGCGGGAGCAGAGGTCGTCGCGAGGGGTGTCTGGTCCCGCTCCTCGCCCCCGGTGACACCGAGCGCCTGGCCGCGCGACCCGTCCTTCGCGGGGTTCCTGGAACTGCGCGGGATCACCGGGAGCACGCCGCCCAGCCTGGTCGCCCACCCGCTCCTGACGCTGCGCGGGCGGGCGGAGGCGCACCTGTACCGGGTGTTCGGCGCGCATGCCTCGCTCGCGGACGCGCTGGTGCTGGGGCGGCGCGAGGGGCTGGACCCCGCGCTGAACACCGTCTTCGCGCAGAGCGGCCTGGTCCACCTGCTCGCGATCTCCGGGGGACACGTCGCCCTCCTCGCCGGGGTGCTCCTCCTGCTGGGGAGGGCGCTCCGCGTCCCGCGCGTCCCGGTGATCTGGGCGACCATCGCGCTGATGACGCTCTACCTGGCCGTGATCGGCGCCCCCGCGTCGGCGGTACGCTCCGGGATCATGGTCGGGCTGGGGCTGGCGGCCATCCTCCTGCAGCGTCCCTCCGCCGCCCTTCCCGTCGTCGCCGCTTCCGCGCTGGTGATCCTGGCGGTGAACCCTGCTTCCGTTCTGGACCCCGGGTTCCAGCTCTCGTACGCGGGTGTGCTGGGGATCCTCCTCCTGCGCGGCGCGATGATGAAGCGGATCCCCGCGGTGTGGCGCCACGGCCGCATCGGTCGTCTCCTCGTCGAGCCGCTGGTGGTGAGCGTCGCCGCCTTCGTGGCGACCGCTCCGGCGACGGCGGCGCAGTTCGGACAGGTGGCTCCGATCTCGATCCTGGCGAACCTCCCCGCGATCCCGCTCACCAGCCTGGCGCTGGTCGGGATCGGCGCCGGGGCGCTGACGGAGCCGCTGGTTCCCCCCCTCGGACATCTGTTTGCGGACGGCACCGGGCTTGCACTGGACCTGTTGAGTCGCGTGGCCAGCTTTGCAGCCTCGGTTCCCTGGGGACACCACGCGGTGGCGCCTCCACAGTGGGGGCTCTGGGCGGTCGTCGCGGCGGCGGTGCTCCTGGCGCTGGATGCCGGGGCGCGGATGCGGGCGGCGGTCCGCTGGGCCGTGGCGATGGGAGCCGCGGGCGCGGCCTTCCTGGCCGTGCCGGCGCTGGCCGCGTCCCACGACACCGGGCTGGAGATCCACTTCCTCGACGTGGGGCAGGGGGACGCCATCGCCATCCGCACCCCCGCCGACCGCTGGATCCTGGTGGATGCGGGGCCGCGGGGGGAGCACTTCGACGCGGGGGAGCGGCGCGTCCTCCCCTTCCTGCGCGAGCACGGGGTGAGCCGCCTGGAGGCGCTGGTGGTGACCCACCCCGACGCGGACCACATCGGTGGGGCGCCCGCGGTGCTGCGCGGCGTGGAGGTGGGGCGGCTGGTGGAGCCGGGGCTCGCGGTGGGGAAGCCGCTGTACCTGGAAACTCTGCATACGGCGCAGGAGCGGGGAACCGCGTGGGTGGCGGCGCGGCAGGGGCGGACGCTGAGCCTGGACGGAGTGACCCTCGCCTTCCTCTGGCCGGTGCAAGCGATGCTTGACGCAAATCCGGAAGCGAACAAGATTAGCGCGGTGATGCAGCTTCGTTACGGGAGCTTCGCGGCCCTGCTCACGGGGGACGCGGACACGGAGGTGGAGGGCCGCCTGGTGGAGCGCTACGGCGACTCGCTGCGCTCCCAGGTGCTCAAGGTGGGGCACCACGGGAGCCGCACCTCCACCTCGGACGCGCTCCTCGACGCGGTGCGCCCGGAGCTCGCGGCGGTCTCGGTGGGACGGCGCAACCGCTACGGCCACCCCACCCCCGAGACGCTGGCACGGCTGGCCGCGCACCACGTCCCGGTGGTCCGCACCGACCGTGAGGGGACGGTGTCGATCCGGGTCGCCGGGGGCGGGAACTCCGGGTGGCGGCGGATCGAGCCGTGAGCCTGGTCGAGCGGGTCCTGGCGCCGGTGTTCGGGCGGCGGATCGACCTCCCGGCCGACCTTCCGCGGGAAAGCCTCCCCGGGCGGGTGACGCTGCGCGAGGGGCGCCTGATCCCCGCGATCGGCGGGGTGCTCGGCCGGATGAAGGGGCCCGCGGCCGCCGTCACGCTGGGGCGGACGATCATCGTGCACCCGGAGGTGAGCCTTTCGCGCGACCTGCTGGTCCACGAGCTGACCCACGTCAGGCAGTGGGAGTCCGACCGGCTCTTCCCGGTCCGGTACACCCTGGAGAGTATCCGTCGAGGATACTGGAACAACCGGTACGAGCTAGAAGCGAGGGACGCGGAAAAGCGCGTCTCCGAGAACCACCCTTCCTGACCTCAGAGGGCCAGTGACAAAAGGATCCGTCGTCACCATCGAGCGGCACATCATCGAAGAGGAGCGCCAGTTCCCCGAGGCCACCGGGGCGTTCAGCAACATCCTCTACGACATCGCCTTCGCCGCCAAGGTGATCGCCGGGGAGGTGCGCCGCGCCGGCCTGGGGAACA
>JAFAYN010000222.1 GCA_019240375.1 Gemmatimonadota bacterium | reverse complement strand
AGGAGGCGTTCCTCGTCCGGCGGCCAGGTGGAGCCGGCCACCAGCGTCGGGCGCATCTCGTCGGCGACGGAGCGGAGGAGGGGGGAGGCGCGGTCCGCGGCGGCAGCGCGCGCCCACACCTGGTCGAAGCGGGCGTCCCCCATCACGCTGCGCCGCTCCGGCGGGACCCCCAGCTCACCGAAGCGCTCCGCGTCGGCGGGGGAGATGGCGGCCACGCGGTCGAGCCGAGCGTACGAGGGCGCGAGCAGCGCGCGCGCCGGCCCCGAAAGGCGACTCGAGGAGGCGGGGAGGGTGCCGCTCAGCATCGCCAGGCGCACGCCGCGCCGCCGCGCCTCGTGGGTGAGCGTGGGCCACACGTCCGTCTTGGAAAAGGCGATCACGTCCGGGCGGAGCGCGTCCAGCGCGCGCCCCACCTCCGCCGGGAGGTCGAGCGGGAGGTAGTCGGCGAGGTCGGCGGGGACGGTCGCGGCGAACTTCTCGGCCGAGGGGGAAAAGAAGGTGTAGACCACCTGCGTGTCGGGGCGCCGCGCCCGGAACGCCTCCACCACCGCGCGCGCCTGCAATCCCTCGCCCACGCTGGGCGCGTGGAACCAGACCAGCGGCCGGGCCGGGTCGCGCTGCGCGCGCGCCCACGCTTCCATACGCTCCAGCACGCCCGCGCGCCCCCGCATCCCCCGCCCGAGCTTCCCCTCGCCGCGGGCGAGGAGGGGGAAGAGCGGCCGGGCGGCGTGCAGCGCCAGCGTGTACAGTCGTTCCAGGGTCGGCATGCGGACAAGCTACCCCGGCGTGCGGGGGTGGGGAAGTGCGGGAGCGCTCCCGCGCTCCGCTGAAACCCGGCGCTCCCGGCACCCGTAGGAGGGGAGCGCAACGCCCCCGCTTCTCCCGTCCCTTCCCAGAGGTAGCATGAACCCGGAAGAAATCGCCAAGCTGTCCGTGCTCTTTTCGGTCGTGGTCCTCCCCGCGCTGGCGGTCACCGCCCGCTTCGCCCTGAAGCCCATCGTCGACGCGATCCTGCGCCTCAAGGAGGGCGGGGTGCTCTCCAACAACGCGGTTTCCGGCACCGACCCGATGCTGCTGGCGGAGATCCGGCAGATGCGCGAGGAGATGGCCCAGCTCCAGCAGAGTGTGGCGCAGCTCCAGGACGTGGAAAGCTTCCACCGGGCCCTGGCCGAGTCCGGACGCCAGCCTTCTCTCGGGGCTGGCCCGGACCGCTAGGCGCCGGACGGCGGAATCCCTTCTTCCATCGAGGAACCCCCCGCATGCACGGTACACTCTCGCTGCTGATCGCCCTGGCCGGCGTGTCGATCCCGGTGATCGTGCTGGCCGGCCGCCACATCGTGCAGCCGCTGGCCGACGTGCTCGCCCGGCGCCAGGTAACGCAGTCCCTGCCGGAGCCGCAGATCGAGGAGCTGCACGACCGGATCGACAGGCTGGAGCGGACGCTCGCGCAGGTGGTGGAGGAGCAGCAGTTCCAGCGAGCGCTGCAGGAGGGGAGCCCGCAGGCGCCGCAGGCCATCGGTTCCACGGCGCTGCCGGGGTAGCTGAACTCCCTCGTAGTGCTCCCCTCCCCCCTCGTGGGGGAGGGGTCGGGGGAGGGGGGCTGGTCGGGACTGGCGTGAAAGCCGGCTCAACACGCCCCCATCCGCCTCGCTCCACTCGGCACCTTCCCCCAAATTCTGGGGGAAGGCATTCCGAAGAAGAAGCTTGGGTGCGCGTCTTTGGCGGTGGGCCCCCTCCCCAGACCCCTCCCCCGTAAAACAGGGGAGGGGCTCAACTACACGGCGAACTCCGCCGTTTGCCGTTTCCGCAGTACCCCTCAAATCTTTGGCGGAGGGAGACCACAGTCGTATCGTGGGCTCCCGTAGCGGTCGGGGAGACTCACGGCTGTTTCGTGAGGCTCACCGGCCCCGCGGAAGAGACGGACGGTAGTATCGTCCGGCTCTGGAGCGGCCCCCCTCCCCCACATCATCCCAGACACACAACGGTCCCCTTCATGCATCCGAACGAGCCGCTTACTTCTGCTGGCGGACTTCGGTATATTTTCGGCATGAAAGATCGCATCGTCATCCGTGGGGCCCGGCAGCACAACCTCAAGAACCTGGACCTCGACATCCCCCGCCGCGCGCTGGTGGTGGTCACCGGACCGTCCGGGTCGGGCAAGTCCTCCCTGGCCTTCGACACCGTTTACGCCGAGGGGCAGCGGCGCTACGTGGAGTCGCTCTCCACCTACGCCAAGCAGTTCCTGGAGCGCATGGAAAAGCCCGACGTGGACCGCGTGGAGGGGATCTCTCCCGCGGTGGCGATCGAGCAGCGCAACCCCACCAAGACCTCCCGCTCCACCGTGGGGACGGCGACCGAGGTGCACGACTACCTCCGCCTCCTGTGGGCCCGCGCGGGACGCACCTACTGCCCGGGGACGCACCCGGACCGGCCGTGCGGCCGCGAGGTTCGCCCCGACACGGTGCAGAGCGCTTCCGAGATGGTGCTCGCCCTGCCGGAGGGGACGCGGATCGTGGTGGCCTTTCCGCTCCCGCTCTCGGCCCGGGTGACGCACGCGCTGGTGGTGGAGAACCTGCGCGCCCTGGGGTACCTGCGCGTCCGCGCCGACGGGCGCGACCTGCACCTGGACGACCTGGCCGCCGAGCCGGACGTGGACCTCACGAAGGCGCGCGAGCTGCTGGTGGTGGTGGACCGCCTGCGGGTGGACCCGGAGGACGCCACCCGCCTGGCCGACTCGCTCCAGACCGCCTTCACGGAAGGGGAGGGGGAGGCGAGGGTGATCCCCGAGTCGGGCGAGCCGCTCCGCTTCACCGAAAGCTTCCGCTGCCCGGACCACCCGGAGATCGAGTTCGCCCGCCCCTCGCCGCAGCTCTTTTCCTTCAACAACCCGTACGGCTCGTGCCCGGAGTGCACCGGCTTCGGCGCGGTGCTCCAGTACGACGAGTCGCTGATCGTCCCCAACCCTTCGCGCTCGCTGGAGGAGGGGGCCATCGATCCGTGGAGCAAGCCCCGCTACGACGCTCCCCGCCGCCGCCTGGCCGCCTTCGCCGCGAAGCAGGGGGCGTCGATGCAGGCGCCGTGGATGGAGCTGCCGGAGGAGTTCCGGCGGGCGCTGCTGCACGGGACGCGCGGCTTCGACGGGGTGATCCCCTTCCTGAACGACCTGGAGGAGAAGCGCTACAAGCAGTACATCCGCGTTTTCCTGCGGCAGTACCAGAGCGCGCAGCCATGCCCCACCTGCGGCGGGGCGAAGCTCCGTCCGGCGGCGCTCTGGGTGCGCGTGGCGGGACGCACCATCGCCGAGATCTCCGACCTCCCGCTCGGCCGCCTGCGCGACTGGGTGGACGGGCTGGCGAACAGCACCCCCGGGAGCCCGGACTCGCCGCTGCGCCCGCAGGAGTGGGAGATCGCCGAGTCGATCCTGGGCGAGCTGCAGGCGCGGGTCGGCTTCCTCAACGACGTGGGGCTCGCCTACCTGACGCTGGAGCGCCAGACGCGCACCCTGTCCGGCGGCGAGGCGCAGCGCATCACCCTGGCCAACGCGCTGGGGAGCAAGCTGATGGACACACTGTACGTGCTGGACGAGCCCACCATTGGGCTGCACCCGGCCGACAACGACCGCCTCCTCCGGCTCCTGGTGCGGCTGCGTGCCGCGGGGAACACCGTGCTGATGGTGGAGCACGACCCCGAGGCCATGCGCATGGCCGACCACCTGGTGGAGCTGGGGCCGGGGAGCGGGGAGCACGGCGGCGAGCTGGTCTTCCAGGGGTCGCTGGACCAGATCCTTGCCTCGGACACCCTCACCGGGCGCTACCTGTCCGGGCGGGAGGAGATCGCCATCCCCGAGCGCCGCCGCCGGGGCGGGCCGCGCCTCCAGCTGAAAGGGGCGCGGGAGCACAACCTGCGCGGGGTGGACGTGGAGATCCCCACCGCGGCGCTGACGGTGGTGACCGGCGTCTCCGGCTCCGGCAAGTCCACCCTGGTGCACGACGTCCTGTACCGCGCCCTGGAGCGCGACCTGTCCGGCGGGGAGACCAGCGCCAAGCGGCACCTGGGGGAAACGGTCGGCGCGTACGACTCGCTGTCCGGGAGCGGGCTCCTGCGCGAGGTGGTGCTGGTGGACCAGTCGCCCATCGGGCGGACGCCGCGCTCCAACCCGGTCACCTACATCAAGGCGTACGACGAGGTGCGCCGCATCTTCGCCTCCCTCCCCGAAGCGCGGAAGCGCGGCTACGGCCCCGGGCACTTCTCCTTCAACGTCAAGGGCGGGCGCTGCGAGGCGTGCAAGGGCGAGGGGCAGACGCAGGTGGAGATGGTGTTCATGGCCGACGTGTTCGTCCCCTGCGAGGTGTGCGGCGGGGCGCGCTTCCGGCCGGAAACGCTGGAGGTGCGCTACAACGGGCGGAGCATCCGCGACGTGCTCGACCTGACGGTGGACGAGGCGATCCGCTTCTTTTTGCACGAGGACCGGCTGGGCGAGGCGCTCTGGCACCTGCAGCAGGTGGGGCTGGGCTACCTGCGCCTGGGGCAGCCCGCGCCCACCCTGTCCGGCGGCGAGGCGCAGCGGATCAAGATCGCGCGGGAATTGGCGATGGGCGCCCGGCGCGGCGGGAAGAAGCTGTACATCCTGGACGAGCCCACCACCGGGCTGCACCTGGACGACATCCGCAAGCTCCTCCGCGTCCTGAGCGACCTGGTGGACGCCGGACACACGGTGCTGCTGATCGAGCACAACCTGGACGTGATCAAGACCGCCGACTGGCTGGTGGACCTGGGGCCGGGCGCGGGGCCTGACGGCGGGCGGGTGGTGGCGATGGGGACCCCGGAGGAGGTGGCCGCCGTCCCGGAGAGCCTGACCGGGCAGTGGCTCGCCCGGACCCTGGAGCACGCGGCGGCGCCGGTGGGCTGAACCCCTGTCCCGGCACGGCTTCCGGAGCGGCCCCGGTCCATCACGGACCGGGGCCGCTCCGCGTTCGGGCGCCCGTCGGAACCCGAGTTGTCGGCCGATCTGTGTAGGATAGTTGACATGATATTGTATTAATACTACAATTAGTCGTATGAACTCACGAGCGCGTTCCCAGAGCACCCGGTCCGAGGACGGGTCGACCATCTACAACCGCATCCCGGTGCTCCGCGCCGAGCGCGGGCAGTCGCGGCAGGAATTGGCGGACGCGCTGGGGGTCAACTACCAGACCGTCGGCTACCTGGAGCGCGGCGACTACAATCCCAGCCTGGAGCTGGCGTTCCGCCTCAGCGAGCACTTCGGGCTCCCCATCGAGGCCATCTTCGCCCGCGAGCCGTTCCGCCCGCTGAGCGAAGAGGTGTACGGCCGCACCGGGACCTGAGCCCGCCGGGCCACCCTTATCTCCCCCTCCCGAGAACCGCGAGCAGAACCATGGCAACACTGATCGGAGAGACCGCTAGCCACCTGACCACCCGAACGCAGCGGCGCCTGCTGGTGGTGGGGTTCTACCTGTCCCTCGCCGGCTTCGTCGGCCTGAGCACGGCCTCGCACGGCTCCGGCGCGATGGTGGCCGCGGCGGGGGTGCTGATGCTGGCCGGCCTGGTGGGGTACATGCTCCTGATGCACCTGACCCACCACTCGCGCACCAACCCGCCCTCGCTGCTGGACGAGCGGGGGGTGGGGGTCCGCGACCGCGCCTACCACCGGGCGTACCGGATCCTCACCGGGATGGCGGCCGTGGCGCTGCTCTACGCCTGGCTGGCGGCGCGTACCGGGATGGGGTGGGTGCCGCAGACCCCGCGCGACTGGGCGGCGCTGGTGGCGGTGGCGTGCTACCTCATGTCGGTCCTCCCGGCGTCGGTGATCGCCTGGACCGAGCCCGACCTCCTCATGGACGAATC
>JAFAYN010000157.1 GCA_019240375.1 Gemmatimonadota bacterium | reverse complement strand
CCCCCGCCTCGATCCCCAGCTCGTGGAGAGCCGCGGCGAGGGCGTCGGACCGTGCGTCTACCTGCTCGTAGGTGAAGCGCCGGTCCCCCAGCACCACGAAGGTGCGATGGGGGTCTCCGGCGGCGCGGAGCGCCAGACTTTCCGCTATGGATGCACCGCGGAAGCGGTCGCGAAGCGCCATGAAACCTCCGAAGGGGTGTAACGGCCTGGAACACCGCGACAAACATAACCGGGGCGTCAAGAGCCGTCAAACTCTGGCGGCGTACGAGCCCCCGGGCCCCGGATCCGCCGTCCCGGCGCCCCTTTGGGAGCACTTTGACACCCGTGCCGCGCGCCGGTATCTTCCGCGGCCCGATCCTGCACACACGCACCCTCGCGCTCCCAGTCGTGTCGCACGTCCCGCAGTACCTCCGCGCCCTCAACCCGGAGCAGCAGGCCGCCGCCCTGGCCGTCGACGGGCCCGTCCTGGTCCTGGCCGGCGCCGGCTCCGGGAAGACCCGCACCCTGGTCTACCGGATCGCCCACCTCCTGGAGCTGGGGGTGGACCCGCGCCGCGTCCTATCGGTGACTTTCACCAACAAGGCCGCCGCCGAGATGCGCGAGCGCGTCGCCACGGTGGTCGGCAAGGCCGCCAAGGGGGTGGTCCTTTCCACCTTCCACTCGCTGGGCGCGCGCATCCTCCGCGAGCACGGGTCGCGCATCGGCCTCCCGGAAAAGTTCTCCATCTACGGGCCCGGCGACCAGACCTCGGTGATCAAGCGGATCATGACCGAGGAGGTGCACGTGGCCGCCACTGCGGGCGACGACAAGTTCGACGCAAAGCGCGTCCTGTACCAGATCTCGCAGTGGAAGAACCGCCTGGTGACGCCCTTGGAGGCCAGCAGGGAGGTGGCGGAGGGGCGCGTGAAGGGGAGCCGGGTCGACGACTACATGGTGCTCGCCGCCGACGTGTACCCGCGCTACGAGGAAGCGCTGCGCGCCGCCGGGGCAACCGACTTCGACGACCTCCTCCTCCTCCCCGTGCAGCTCCTGCGCGAGGACGCCGAGACGCGGGAGGCGCTCTGGCGCCGCTGGCACTACCTGATGGTGGACGAGTACCAGGACACCAACGGGGCGCAGCTGGAGATGGCGCGCCTCATGGCCGGACCGCGCAAGAACCTGTGCGTGGTGGGCGACGACGACCAGTCGATCTACGCCTGGCGCGGCGCCGACCACCGCAACATCCTCGACTTCGAGCGCCACTACCCCGGCGCGCAGGTGGTCATCCTGGAAGAGAACTACCGCTCCACGCAGCGGATCCTGGACGCCGCCAACGGGGTGATCGCCCACAACTCGTCGCGCCGCGAAAAGCGGCTGCGCACCTCCAACGGCCCCGGCCCCAAGCTGGACTACTGGGAGTTCGGCGGCGCGCCCGGGAAGTCGGCCGAGGAGGAGGAGGCGGAGATGGTGGCGCGCGAAATCGGGCTGCGGCGCTTCACCGAGAAGCTGCAGTGGAGCGACTTCGCCGTGCTGTACCGCACCAACCTGCAGTCGCGCCCGCTGGAAGAGGCGCTGCGCGCCGCCAACATCCCGTACCGCGTGGTGGGCGGCACCTCGTACTTCGACCGCAAGGAAATCGCGGACGCCGTCGCCTACCTGCGCGTGGTGCTCAACCCCGGCGACGAGGTGGCGCTCCGCCGGGTGATCAACTACCCCACCCGCGGGATCGGGCGCACCTCGCTCCTCAAGCTGGTGGAAACGGCCCGGCAGAAGAAGACCACGCTCTGGGACGCGCTGCGCGACGCGGGGAAGGAGGACGGACTGACGCGCCCGCAGGCCGAGGCGGTGCGGCACTTCGTGGAGATGGTCGACGAGGCGCGCGTCGAGTACCAGGCCACCGAGGCCGGCATCCACGCGGGGAACCCGGGCGAGCGAACGCTGGAGGCGTGGACGCGCGACTTCCTGAAGCGGGTGCGCCTGGAAGAGGCGATCCGCGCCGAGAACAAGGCCGACAAGGTGGCCGAGATCCGGGTGGAGAACCTGCGCGACTTCGTGGCCTCCGTCGGGAAGTTCGAGTCGCGCGTCTGGGCCGAGCAGCCGCTCCCCGACGAGGAGGCGGAGTGGCAGCCGCCGATGCTCTCCGCCTTCCTGGAGCGCGTCTCGCTGACCGAGGACGCCGACGACGGGCGCAAGGAAAAGGAGGACGAGGAGGCGAACAAGGCGGTCCTGATGACGCTGCACAGCGCCAAGGGGCTGGAGTTCGCGCACGTCTTCCTTGTGGGACTGGAGGAGGAGATCCTCCCCCACGCGCGCAGCGTCAACGCGGTCGCGGACGAGGACGCGGGCGGCGGCCCCGACCCCATCGCCGAGGAGCGTCGCCTCTTCTACGTGGGGATCACCCGCGCCCGACACCGCCTGACGCTGTCCGGGTGCTCCACCCGCGGCGGCGGGCGCCCAAAGGCGCCGCGCGACGACGAGGGCGAGGCGAAGCCCCGCGCCCCGCGCGAGCCGGTGCCGCGCCAGCCCTCGCGCTTCCTCAAGGAGATCCCGCGCGAGCTGATGGAGTTCCGCTCACCCGGCGCGGGGAGCTCGCTCTCCGAGGAGGACCGCGAGGAACTGAAGGGGACCTTCTTCGCCCGGATGCGCGAGATGCTGGCGGGGTGATCCGAAGGGTGAGGGCGAAGAAAAGGGGGACGGGCGCGGTGCCCGTCCCCCTTCCCTTTCGCCGGCGTCCGGGAGCGCGTCAGGCGCCCACGGGCACTCCCAGCACCTCCCTGACCACCTCGTCGGCCACGGCGAACCCCCAGCGCCCATCGATCCCCTGCGCGGGAACGCCCGGGCCGCTGATCAGCGCGTACTCCACCCGGCCGGCGCGCGCCTTCTTGTCGGTGCGCGTCCCGGCGATCACCTCGTCCGCGCTCCAGCTCACCGGGATGGAGGTGGGGAGGCCGAGCCGCCCCAGCACCCGCCGCAGCCGGTCCGTGGTCCCCCGCCCCGCGATCCCCATCCGCTCCGCGATGCGCGACTCGGCCACCATTCCGATCGCCACCGCCTCGCCGTGCAGCAGGTCGTAGCCGGAAAGAGCCTCCACCGAGTGCCCCACCGTGTGCCCGAAGTTGAGCAGCTTGCGCGGCCCCGCCTCCTTCTCGTCGCGGGCGACCATCTCGGCCTTGATCTCCACCGAGCGCACGATCAGCCGCGTCAGCGTCTCCACCTCCCCCGCCAGCAGGTCGTCGGCCGACTCCTCGATCCACTCCAGGTACT
>JAFAYN010000106.1 GCA_019240375.1 Gemmatimonadota bacterium | reverse complement strand
CTTCCGAAACCACCAGCAGTCCGTCCGCCGCAGACATGGAGGTGAGCGCGCCGGAGCTCTGCGTCCCCGTCAACGCGGCCTCGTAGCCGCCGTCCTCCCCCGTCTCCAGCCGCACCCGCAGGAAGTGCGTCGTCCCGTGGCGCAGGGACAGCGCCTCCTTCAGCCTCGCGCTCGCCACCGGGGGAAAGACGGCGCGGCGCCCGGCCATGCGCAGCAGGGCGGGGCGGACCAGCAGCTCGAAGGTCACCAGGGTCGAGACCGGGTTTCCCGGGAGCCCGAACCAGGGGATCCCCCCCAGCCCCGCCACCCTCCCGAACGCGAACGCCGATCCCGGCCGCGCCCTCACCCTCCAGAAGCGCACCTCCGCCCCCATCCCGGCAAGCACCTCGCGCACGTAGTCGTGCTCGCCCACGCTGATTCCCGCGGTGGTGATCAGCGCGTCGCACCCTCGCGCTCGCTCCAGGTGCTCGCGCAGGCTCGCCGTCGTGTCCCTGGCGATCCCCAGGACCCTGGCCTCCATTCCCGACTCCGCGAGCTGCGCTGCCAGCGCGTAGCTACTTGACGAGACGATCTTCCGCCCCGCCAGCACCTCCGCGAAGCCCTCCACTTCCACCAGCTCGTCGCCGGAGGTGAGCACCGCCACCGTGGGCCTGCGCACCACCTCCAGCCTGGCCCTCCCCACGGCGGCGGCCACCCCCAGCTCCGCCGCGCGCAGCACCCTCCCGGCGTGCAGCACCGTCCGCCCCCGGCGCACGTCCTCCCCGCTGCGGCGGACGTTCTTCCCCGCGTCCACGTCCGAGACGATCCGCACCCGCCCCTCCGGCGTCCCGATCCCGCTCCCGCCGTCGGTGTGCTCCACCCGCACCACCCCGTCCGCGCCCTCGGGGACGGGGGCGCCGGTCATGATCCGCGTCGCCTCGCCGGGGCCCACCGGGCGCGCGGGGAAGTGCCCGGCGGCCACGTCGTCCACCACGCGCAGCGTCCTCGGCTCCCGCTCCGAGGCGCCGGCCACGTCCGCGGCGCGCGTGGCGAAGCCGTCCATGGCGCTGGTGTCCCATGGGGGGAGGTCCACCGGGGAGGCGACGTCCTCCGCGAGCACGTACCCCAGCGCGTCCCGCAGCACGCGCGACTCCGCCGGGAGCGGCGCCACCTCGCCCAGCACGATCTCCCTGGCCCGCGCGAACGGGAGCCAGTCCGCCCCCGCGTGGCGCCCCTCAGAGCGTGGCATCGTCCTCCTCCAGGTTCGCGGCGATCTCCAGGGCCCGGCGGTGGTCGTCCGGGGTGTTGACGTTCAGGAACAGCGTCGCGGGATCGCCCCAGCGCCTCACCTCCTCCAGCGGGAGCCGGTCGGTCCGCACCTGCTCCAGCAGCTCCATCATCCGCCGCTCCCCGGCCGCCAGCATCGCCTCCACGGTCGGGAGGCAGACGACGGAGTACACGGCGCACAGCGGCTCCACCCCGCGCCGGCCGGCGCTCTCCGGGGCGACCACCTCCGCGCCCGTCGCGGCGGCGCGCTCCACCAGCGCGCGCAGGAGTCCCGGCGCCAGGAAGGGCATGTCGCAGGCGAGGCAGAGCGCGCCCGGCCGCCCCTCCTCCCGCGCCCAGCGCAGCGCCGCGTGGATCCCCCCCAGCGCGCCCTGGCCGGGGAGGGTGTCGGGGCGGGTGGGGAGCCCCAGCTCCGCGAACCACTCCGGCCGGTTGGCGACCAGCACCACCTCCGGGAGCGCCCCGCGCGCGGCCCTCGCCACCCGCTCCACCACGCGGGCGCCGCCGACGCGGGCGAGCGCCTTGGGCGAGCCGAAGCGGCGGCTTGCCCCCCCCGCCAGCACGGCGGCGAGAGGGAGGCGGGAGGGATCGGACGGAGAGTGCAAAAGCAGGGCGCGGTGCGGAGAAAGGGGTACCGGAAGGGGGCCAACGTACGCCCCGGCGGCGGCGGGATCAAGCAGCGGGGCGGGGAACGGGACTTGCGCGCGGCGCCCCCTGATCGGCGAGGATCGCCGTCTTCACCGCAGCCTGGGAGGAAACATGGCCCGATATGACGGAGGGTTCGGCCGGAACCGCGGCGGCAGCTTCGGCGGGCGGCGCCCGACCGGCGGGTACGACCGGAACGTGAGCGCCTGGTGGGGATACGACCGCGACTACGGCCGGGAAGGGACGCAGGGGCCGAACGCCCGGTGGGGGCAGGAGCGAGGACAGGGGCAGGGTGGACGCGGCGGCCAGGGCGACCTCGGCTACGGCTGGGGCGGCGGGCGCGAGCGCACCTACGGCGGGCAGGGTGGTGGGTACGGCGCGGGCGGACAGCGGGGCGGGCAAGGCGGCTACGACCGCGGCGTCTACGGCGGCGAGTACCCGCAGTACGGCGGCTACCCCGGCTCCAATCGCCAGGGGATGGACTACGGCGGCCGGTACGAACGGCAGCAGTACGAGCGGCAGTACGGGCAGGGCGGGCCGGACCTCCGCTACCAGCCCGGCCGCGGCAGTCAGGGCGGCGGTGGGATGCAGGGGCGCCCGAACGCGGGGACGGCGCGCGATTCCAACCGCTACGACAGCGGCTACATGGGCGGCTACTCGCGCGGGTACGACCGCCGCCCGATGGGCAGGCAGGTGGAGCGCGTCGTCCGGTACGGCGGCGACTTCGCGAGGGAGCCCTTCATGCCCGAAGCGGCCTACCTGCGGCACCCGGAGTACGAGACCCCCGCCACCTACCACCAGCAGCGGTGGGAGCAGCCGGGGCGCTACGAGATCTCCGGGCAGGAGCAGATGGGCGACGAGGAGATCCAGCAGGAGGTCCGGCAGCGCCTGTACCAGGACACCTGGCTGCAGGGCGACGACATCGAGGTGGAGGTGTCGGACGGGGTGGTGACCCTGCGCGGCGAGGTGGGCGACTTCCTGGAAGCCCGCTACGCCTGGGACGACGCCTGGGAGAGCGAGGGAGTGCGAGGGGTGATCAACAACCTGACGGTGCGCACCAACCAGCCAGGAGAGCACCACGGCGACATGTTCCCGCAGGACACCGGCGAGGACGGGAGCGGCAGCGGCAACGGCTGACCCCACCACCCCCAAGAAAAACGGGAGGCGAGTCGCCAGACTCGCCTCCCGTGTCTTTTCCGTCTCTTCCGCCACTCCCGGGAAGATACCCGCGTGAGGGATGCGAGCGCGAAGCGGCGAGACCCGGGAGCCGTTCCCCGGGGCTCGCCTCCGTTAGCCAGCGTTGTCTGCTGGCTTACGGAGCCGCAGCCCGACCCCGGCGCAGCCGGGGGCACGCCCAAACCCGAAAGTCCTCAGTGATCTTCTTCCG
>JAFAYN010000045.1 GCA_019240375.1 Gemmatimonadota bacterium | reverse complement strand
GACTATGCGCTCTGGCAGCGGGCGTACCTCTCGGGCGAGCGGCTGGAGGGGCAGCTGGCGTACTGGCGGGCGCGTCTGGCCGATGCGCCGCCGCTGCTGGAGATCCCGACCGACCACCCGCGTGCGGTGGGGCCGCGCCCGCGTGCGGGGAGCCACCGCTTCGCCCTCTCCACCCGGGCGACACGGGGGCTGCAGGCGCTCGCGCGGAGAGAGGGCGCGACGCTGTTCATGACGCTGTTGGCCGGCTGGCAGGCACTGCTGGGCCGCTACGCCGGACAGGACGACCTGGTCGTGGGCACCCCCGTCGCGGGACGTGACCGGCGCGAGACCGAGGATCTGGTCGGCCTCTTCGTCAACATGCTGGCGCTGCGGGTGGACCTCTCGGCCGATCCGAGTTTCCTGCAGCTGCTGAGCCGGGTGCGGAAGGCGGCTCTCGAAGCCTACGCACATCAGGACCTCCCGTTCGAGCGGCTGGTGGAGGAGCTGGTGGTGGGGCGCAGTCTGGCCCACGCGCCGCTCTTCCAGGTGACCTTCGCTCTCGACCGATCCGGTGGTCGCGATCTCCTGGAGCTGGGCGAGCTGAGACCGGAGCCATTCGCCACCGGGGCGGCGGTGACCCGCTTCGACCTGGGTCTCACCATGCGGGAGGAGGACGGGTCGCTGAGCGGGGTCCTGCTCTACCGTGCCGCGCTCTTCGAGCCGGAGACGGGTGAGCGAATGCTTCGGCATCTGGAGGTGCTGCTGGAAGCCGTAGCCGCCGATCCGCGTCTGCGGCTCTCCGACGTCCCGCTCCTGGACGACGCCGAGCGCGCCCAGGTGCTCCATGCATGGAACGCCACCGCAGTCCAGCACCCGGAGGGGTGCTGCGTACACACGCTCTTCGCCGAGCAGGCAGCGTGTACTCCGGACGCCCTCGCGGTCGTCTTCGAGGATCGGACGCTCAGCTACGCGGAGCTGGAGCGGGAGGCAAACCGGCTGGCCCGTCACCTCCGGCGCCTCGGCGTCGCGCCCGAGGTGCTCGTGGGAGTGTGCCTGGAGCGTGGTCTGGACCTGCTCGTCGCTGTGCTCGGCGTCCTCAAGGCGGGCGGTGCCTACGTTCCCCTGGATCCCGCCTCCCCGTCAGAGCGGCAGCGTACCCTGCTCGCCGACGCGCACGCGCCGGTTCTGCTGACGCAGGCGCACCTGGCCGCACGGCTGGAAGGCTACCGGGGCGCGGTGGTGCGCCTGGACGCAGACCGGGAGATCATAGCGCGGGAACCGGACGAAGCTCCCCGGGTCGAGGTTGCGCCGCGGAACCTTGCGTACGTGATCTACACCTCGGGCTCCACCGGCACCCCCAAGGGCGTGCTCGTGGAGCATCGGTCGGTGCTGAACCTCTTCGCAGCCCTGCGCGAGGCGATCTATGCCGGGCGTGGAGCGGGCGCTCCGCCCAGGGTGAGCATGAACGGCCCGCTGAGCTTCGACACTTCGGTCAAGCAGTGGGTGCAGCTGCTCGGCGGGGCGACGCTGTACCCGGTGCCTGAAGCGGTGCGTGTCGATCCCGGGGCGATGACGGACTATCTGCGCCGTCACAGGGTGGAGGTGCTCGACTGCACGCCCTCGCAGCTGAGGATGCTCCTGGGGGAAGGGCTGCTGGAGAAGGGCGGTACGGGGGTGACGGACGTGCTCGCGGCGGGCGAGGCGCTGGACGAGGGGGTGTGGGAGGTACTGGCGGCTACGGAGGGGCGGCCGGGGTGGAACCTGTACGGTCCGACGGAGTGCACGGTGGATGTGGCGCTGAGCCGGGTGTGGGGGACGCGCCCGGTCATAGGGCGTCCGGTGGCGAACGCCCGGGCGTACGTGCTGGATCCTGCCGGTGAGCCTGCGCCGGTTGGGATTCCGGGCGAGCTGTACGTGGGCGGGGTGGGCGTGGCGCGGGGATATCTCGGCCGGGCGGCGCAGACGTCGGAGAGCTTCGTGCCGGATCCGTTCTCGGGAGAGGCGGGGGCACGGCTGTACCGGACGGGAGACCGGGTGCGGTGGCTGGCCGACGGTACGCTGGAGTACCTGGGCCGGCTGGACTTCCAGGTCAAGATCCGTGGCTTCCGGATCGAGCCGGGGGAGGTGGAGGCGGTGCTGCGGGAACACGCGCTGGTGCGACAGGTGATGGTGGTGGCGCGTGAGGACGCACGCGGGGAGAAGCGGCTGGTGGCGTACGTGGTGCCGGAGGCCGGGACGGAGGTCACGCGAGCGGAGCTGCGGACGCACCTGCGCGAGCGGGTGCCGGAGCACATGGTGCCGAGCGCGTTCGTGCTGCTGGAGGCGCTGCCGCTGAACGCCAGCGGGAAGGTGGACCGGCGGGCGCTGCCCCCCCCGGAGCACGAGGAGGTGGGCGCGTCCGTGGCGCCCCGGACCATGGTGGAGGAGGTGCTCGCGGGGATCTGGGCCGAGGTGCTGGGGATCGAACGCGTGGGGGTGGAGGAGAGCTTCTTCGAGCTGGGCGGCCACTCCCTGCTGGCGATGCGCGTGGTCTCTCGGGCGCGGGAGGCGTTCCGGGTGGAGCTGCCGCTGCGCGCCCTCTTCGAGGCGCCCACCGTGGCCGCGCTGGCGGAGCGCATCGAGGGGCTGCGACGCGCCGGGGCGGAGGCGGCGCCGCCGATCGAGCGAGCCAGGCGGGAGGGGCCGCTGCCGCTCTCCTTCGCGCAGCAGCGGCTGTGGCTGGTG
>JAFAYN010000295.1 GCA_019240375.1 Gemmatimonadota bacterium | reverse complement strand
TCGTTGTCGATCGGGTCGTACACGTCGTCCAGCGCCACGGAGCCGACGATCCGGTCCGTGAGCGGCTCCACCACGTCCTCGCCCTCCTTGAGCGCCGACACCTCCAGGCCGAGCACCGTGCCGCAGTCCTCCTCGGCGATGGTCACGTCCTGGGCCACGTCCACCAGGCGGCGGGTCAGGTAGCCGGCGTCCGCCGTCTTGAGCGCGGTGTCGGCCAGACCCTTACGGGCGCCGTGCGTGGAGATGAAGTACTCCAGCACGGTGAGCCCCTCGCGGAAGTTCGACTTGATCGGGGACTCGATGATCTCGCCGATGCCGCCGGTCAGCTTCTTCTGGGGCTTGGCCATCAGGCCGCGCATCCCGGCGAGCTGCCGCATCTGGTCGCGCGAGCCGCGGGCGCCGGAGTTCATCATCATGAACACCGGATTGAAGCCGCCGCGCGAGCGCCCCAGGCGCGCCACCATGGCGTCCGCCACGTCGTTATTGGCGTGCGTCCAGGTGTCGATGACCTTGTTGTACCGCTCGCCGTTGGAGATCACGCCGTTGTTGTAGGCGCGCGTGAAGCGGCCCACATCGTCCTCGGCCTCGCGGAGGATGACGTCCTTCTCCGCAGGGATCTCCATGTCCTCGATCCCGACCGACACGCCGCCCATGGTCGAGTAGCGGAACCCGAACGCCTTGAGGTCGTCCAGGAACACCACCGTGCGCCCCAGCCCCACCGTGCGGTAGGCGCTGAAGATCACGTCGCCCAGCTCCTTCTTCCCCATCGTCTTGTTCCAGAAGCCGAGCTTCCCGGGCACGACGGAGTTGAAGATGATCCGCCCCGGAGTGGTCTGGATCCAGTGCGGGGTACGCGGCTGGTCCTCGTCCAGCTCCGGGCTGGGGATCAGCCAGAAGTAGACCGGGGTGTGGAACTCGACCTGCCGGTACTCCAGCGCCATCTCCACCTCGGCCAGCGAGCCGAAGCGCCGCACCAGCCGCGACGGGTCACGGTCGTTGGGGGCCTTCTTCTGCTCCTCGGCGTCGGCCGCGAAGATCGCCTGCTGGTCGGCCCGGTCCTTGGTCAGCCAGTAGCACCCGATCACGATATCCTGCGAGGGCGCCGCGATCGGCCGGCCGTTGGACGGCAGGAGGATGTTGTTGCTGGACAGCATCAGCACCCGCGCCTCGAGCTGCGCCTCGAAGGAGAGCGGGACGTGCACCGCCATCTGGTCGCCGTCGAAGTCGGCGTTGAACGCCGCGCAGACCAGCGGGTGGATGCGGATCGCCTTCCCCTCCACCAGCACCGGCTCGAAGGCCTGGATGCCGAGGCGGTGCAGCGTGGGCGCGCGGTTCAGGAGCACCGGGTGGTCGCGGATGATGTCCTCGAGCACCTCGTACACCCGCGGGTCGTCGCGCTCCACGATCTTCTTGGCGCGCTTCACCGTCTCCGCCTCGCCACGCTTTTCCAGCTCGTGGATGATGAACGGCTTGAACAGCTCCACCGCCATCGCCTTGGGAAGACCGCACTGGTGCAGCTTCAGCTCCGGGCCCACCACGATGACCGAGCGGCCGGAGTAGTCCACGCGCTTGCCGAGCAGGTTCTGGCGGAAGCGCCCCTGCTTCCCCTTGAGCATGTCGGAGAGCGACTTGAGCGGGCGCTTGCCACGGCCGCGGATCGCCTTGGTGCGGCGTCCGTTGTCGAACAGGGCGTCCACCGCCTCCTGGAGCATGCGCTTCTCGTTCCGGAGGATCACCTCCGGGGCGCGCATCTCCATCAGCTTCTTGAGCCGGTTGTTCCGGTTGATGACGCGCCGGTACAGGTCGTTCAGGTCGGACGTGGCGAAGCGCCCGCCGTCCAGCGGCACCAGCGGCCGGAGGTCGGGCGGGATCACCGGGACCACGTCTAGGATCATCCACTGCGGCTTGTTCCGCTCGCCCGGGGTCGCACCGGAATTGCGGATCGCGTCGATGACCTTGAGGCGCTTCAGCACCAGCTTCTTGCGGTGCTGCGACGTTTCGGTGGCCACCTGGGCGCGAAGCTCCTCGGCGAGCACGTCCACGTCCAGCATCCCCAGGAGCGTGCGGATGGCGTCCGCCCCGATGTCGGCGCGGAACTCCTCGTCACCCTCTTCGCGGGCCTTGTCGCGGAGCTGGAGGTACTCCTCCTCCTCCACCACCTGGCCCACCTTGACGTCCTGGGCGCCCGGGGCGAGGATCGCGTACGCCGCGTAGTAGATCACCTTTTCCAGGTCGCGCAGCGTCATCCCGAGCAGGTACCCCATCTGCGACGGAAGCGTCTTGAACATCCAGATGTGCGCCACCGGCACGGCGAGCTCGATGTGCCCCATGCGCTCGCGCCGCACCTTGGACAGCGTCACCTCCACGCCACACTTGTCGCAGATGTGCCCGCGGAAGCGGATCCGCTTGAACTTGCCGCAGTGGCACTCCCAGTCCTTGACCGGGCCGAAGATGCGCTCGCAGAAGAGACCGTCCCGCTCCGGCTTGAAGGAGCGGTAGTTGATCGTCTCCGGCTTGGTCACCTCCCCGAAGCTCCACCCGCGGATCTCTTCCGGGGACGCGAGCTTCACCTGGATATAGTTGAAGTCCTGCGACCGTGTCTCGCGCGTGCGGGGAAAGTCGATCATGCTTGGGTCCCCTTAATCTATGGTGATAGGTCCAGCTTCGATTCCGGGCCAACTGCCGTAGCAGTCCGGGCGAATCCCGGCTGCGCCGGGACCGGGCTCTAGTCGCGTAGCGGCGATACTACCGCCGCTGCGCGACCGGAGCCGCCGGGCCCTGCCCCTGAACTGCGGCACCCCCGGCGTCTCCGCCCTTCGGGTCACGATCCCTTTCGCAACCCCGAACTGCTTCAGCTACCCAGCGTCACCGAAATTCCCAGCGCCTGCAGCTCCTTGACGAGCACGTTGAAGCTCTCGGGGAGCCCGGGCTCGGGAAGGTTCTCTCCCTTGACGATCGCCTCGTAGACACGAGAGCGGCCGTTCACGTCGTCTGACTTGACGGTCAGGATCTCCTGCAGCGTGTGGGCCGCGCCGTACGCCTCCAGCGCCCACACCTCCATCTCCCCGAAGCGCTGGCCGCCGAACTGCGCCTTGCCGGCCAGCGGCTGCTGCGTGACCAGGGAGTACGGCCCGATGGACCGCGCGTGGATCTTGTCGTCGACCAGGTGCGAGAGCTTGAGCATGTAGATCGCGCCCACCGTCACCGGCGAGCGGAACTCCGTCCCGCTCCGCCCGTCGCGCATGCGCACCTTGCCGCCGGGGGTCAGCCCGGCGCGGCGCATGTGCTCCTCGAGCGCGGCGTTCAGCCCCTCGCCCGTGGTGGACGCGGCCAGCGCCGCGGCCGCGGGGAACTCCGCCTCGAAGGTCCCTTCGCCGCGCGCCGCGATCTCGCGCCCGGCGGCCACCAGGTAGTCGCCCAGCGCGCGCAGCTTGGCCAGCACCTCAGCCGGGGTGGTCGGAGCCAGCACCGTCCGGTCCACCGAGCGGCCGATCCCCATCTCGGGGCGCGGACCACCCTCAGAGCCCACCTCGGCGGCCTGCGCCGCCGTCACCAGCGTGCGGATGTCGTCCAGGTCGAAGACCGGCGGCTCGGGCGTGACGCCCAGCGCCTGCCGCGCCCAGATGGCGCCGGCGAGACGCATCAGGGTGCCGATCTCGTCCTCCGACGCTCCCTGGAAGACCGGCGTCTTGGCCTCGAAGCCGAGGACTCGCGCCGCCCACCCGAGGTGGGTTTCCAGGATCTGCCCCACGTTCATGCGGCTCGGCACGCCGAGCGGGTTGAGGCAGACGTCGACCGGGGTACCGTCCGGGAGGAACGGCATGTCCTCCTCGGGGACGATGCGGGCGATGATCCCCTTGTTCCCGTGGCGGCCGGCCATCTTGTCGCCGACCGAGATCTTGCGCTTCTCGGCCAGGTACACCTTCACCAGCTGGACCACCCCCGGCGGGAGCTCGTCCGGCTGGAACACCTTGTCGATCTGGTCCTCCGTCTTCTGGCGGACCCGCTCGATGCGGCGCTTGCTCTCGTCGATCAGGCGGCGCAGCAGCTCGTTGGTCGGGCGGTCGGTGACCTTGAGCGTGGTCAGGTCGATCTCCGACAGGTCGAGCCCCGCCACCACCTCGTCCGTCAGCTCCGTCCCTTCGTTGAAGAAGGGCTCCACGGTGCCGCGCTTCAGGAAGAGCGCCACCTGCTTGTCGCGGATCAGCTCGCGGATCTCCTCGTCGCGCGCTTCCGAGATGCGCTGGATCTCCGAGCGCTCGGTGGCGCGCAGCTCGCCGATCTTCTGGCCGCGCTCCTTTTCGAGGAGCGGATCGTCGATCCGGCGAGAGAAGATCTTGACGTCGATCACCGTCCCCTCGACGCCCGGCGGGACCTTGAGGGACGAGTCCTTCACGTCCTTGGCCTTCTCACCGAAGATGGCGGTGAGGAGCTTTTCCTCGGGGGACAGCTCCGTCTCGCCCTTCGGGGTGATCTTGCCGACCAGGATGTCGCCCGCCTTGACCCGGGCGCCGATCCGCACGATCCCGCGCTCGTCGAGGTCCACCAGCGACTCCTCGGCGACGTTCGGGATCTCGCGCGTGATCTCCTCCATCCCGCGCTTGGTGTCGCGGACCTGGAGCTCCAGCTCCTGGATGTGGATCGACGTGTACACGTCGTCCTTGACCAGCTTCTCCGAGAGCACGATGGCGTCCTCGAAGTTGTGGCCGTACCAGGGCATGAACGCCACCAGCAGGTTGCGGCCGAGCGCCAGCTCGCCGTTCTCGGTGGACGCGCCGTCGGCCAGGGGCTGCCCCTTCTCCACCCGCATCCCCTTGCGGACGAGCGGGCGCTGGTTGATGGCGGTGTCCTGGTTGGTGCGCCAGTACTTCTTCATCCGGTAGCGGTCGAACTGCGACAGCCGGCGGAGCGGCTCGTCCGGGTTCGTCGCGCCGGCCATCCCCGCGTCGATCAGGATGTGGTCGGCGGTGACCTCCTTGACGATCCCGGCGCGGCGCGCGACCACCACCGAGCCCGAGTCCACCGCGACCGTCTGCTCCAGCCCGGTCCCGACCAGCGGGGCCGCGGGGAAGAGGAGCGGCACGGCCTGGCGCTGCATGTTCGAGCCCATGAGCGCGCGGTTGGCGTCGTCGTGCTCCAGGAACGGGATCAGCGCCGCGGCCACCGACACCAGCTGGTCCGGGGCCACGTCCATGTAATCGATCTCGTCCGGGCGCAGGAGCGGGAAGTCGCCCCGCTCGCGGCACAGCACGAACTCGTTGACGAACGACCCGGTGGAGCCGAGCGGGGCGTTGGCCTGCGCGATCCGGGAGTTCTCTTCCTCGTTGGCCGACAGCCAGGCGACGATCCGGGTCACCACCGGGGTGACCGGGAGGAGCGTGGCCTCGGCCTGGAGGGCGAAGCGGCCCACGTCCGACTCGGGCGTGAGCGCGGCGACGCCGTTGGTGTAGTCCAGCGGCACGCGCTCGATGTCGGTGTCCTCGTCCGAGATATCGGTGAGGCCCTCCAGCTGGAGCGTGTACAACCGGGTAACCACGTCTTCGGTGAGCACCGTCCCGGGGACGGCGAGCACCGCCGCGGTCCGCGGCTGGAAGACGCGCACCGGGAGCGAGAGCGGGTTGCGGATCGCCTCGGGGGCGACACCGCGGGCCGCCGCTCCGGCGCGGCGCGACACCACGCGCACCAGGTTCACCGGCTGGTCGGCGATGCGCTGGGCCAGCTCCTCGGTGATCCGCTCGCCGCGGCGGGCGAGCACCGGGAGACGCTGCAGCTCCTCTTCCAGCTCGGTCTGCGGGATCTCCCCGGCCAGCATGCGCGGGAAGAGCGCGTTCCAGTCCGGGACGTCCTCGGCCAGCTCCGCCCCGACGATCATCTGGCGGAAGACCTCGCGGCCGCGCTCGGCGTCGATCTCCTCGCCCTTCTTGGCGAACACCTTGGCGCGCTCGCCGATCACCACGCGGACCGCCTCGGTCAGCTTGGCGCGCGCCGGGTAGCGGACCACCCCGCGCACCACCTTGCGGTACGGCGTCTCGATGAAGCCGAGGTCGTTGATCCGCGAGTAGGTGGTCAGCGAGTTGATCAGGCCGATGTTCGGACCTTCCGGCGTCTCGATCGGGCACATGCGCCCGTAGTGCGAGTAGTGCACGTCGCGCACCTCGAACCCGGCGCGCTCGCGCGTAAGACCGCCCGGCCCGAGCGCCGACAGACGACGCTTGTGCGTCATCTCGGCCAGCGGGTTGGTCTGGTCCATGAACTGGCTGAGCTGCGACGAGCCGAAGAACTGCTGGATCACCGCCGACACCGTGCGGGCGTTGACCAGGTCGTCGATGTTGATCTTGTCCGCGTCGGACACGATCGACATGCGCTCGCGGACCAGCCGCGCCATGCGCGACAGGCCGACCGAGAACTGGTTGGCGATCAGCTCACCCACCGAGCGGACGCGCCGGTTCCCCAGGTGGTCGATGTCGTCCGTCCCGCCGCGCCCCTCGTGCAGCTCGACGAGCTGGTGCAGGATCGCGAGGACGTCCTGCGCGGTGAGCGCGGTCATCCCCGCCGGCGGCGTGGTGAAGCCGAGCGCCCCGAAGGCGTCCACCAGGCGCTGGTTGATCTTGTAGCGCCCCACGCGGCCGAGGTCGTAGCGCTTGTTGAGCGACTCCTCGGTGTACTCGCTGTAGTCGGAGCGGGTGCTGGTCGGCTCGCCGTTGAGGGAGCCTGCCACCACCAGCGAGGCGCGCGGCTGGAACAGGAGGCGCCACACGGCGGTGTACACCTGCACCACGCGGTTCAGCTCGTACACCAGCACGCGGCCGCCGCGGCCGGTCTTTTCCGCGCGGTCGTCGCGCAGGTTCTCCCACACGTAGCGGATCCCGCGCTCCTGGGCGAAGCGCACCATCCGCTCCTCGGAGGAGCGCTGCGAATCACGCGAGACCAGGTCGGACGACTGCGCGTCGCGCTCGGACCAGGCGCGCAGGAAGTCGCCGACGTGGACGATCTGCCCCTCGGCCTCGAAGAACTCTTCCTCGGTCCAGGCGTCCGGCGCCGGGGCGGTGCCCGGGCGGATCAGGTTGTGGATCGCGAAGAGCGAGTCCAGCGTCCCGCGGGTCGGGTCCTTGGCCAGCGTGGAGCGCAGGGTGGTGGAGCCGTGCTGCCCGGAGCGGAAGATCGCCACCTCCTCGACGCCGGCGCGCAGCATCCGCCCGACCAGGTCGGGGCTCAGCTCGTCGCCGGAGCGGCCGAGGAAGTTGGAGTTCGCCACCGGGAAGAAGGTGACGCCGGCGCCGCGGAGCGTCGCGTAGACCTCGGCGGTGAGCCGGGTGCCGCGCTCGATGATCTCCCCGGTTCCGGGAACCACCACCTCGCGGTACAGGCGCGGGCCCTCGCCACCGACCACGCCCGGGTCCAGCACGTCCTCGGCGAGGAAGCCGTGGAAGGTCTCGCCGCGGCGGCTCTCCTTGGTCCCTTCGCGCTCCAGCGAGCTGGTCGGCACCGTCTCGCGCTGGAAGAAGAGGCCCAGGATGTCGGCGTCCCGGGAGTACCCGACGGCGCGCAGCAGCGCGGAGGCCGGGAACTTCTTCTTCTTGTCGATGTGGACCGCGATCACGTCGTGGATGTCGATGGTGAACTCCACCCACGAGCCGCGGAAGGGGATGATCCGCGCGCTGTACAGCTTGGACCCGTTGGGGTGGACGTTCTCCTCGAACACCACGCCGGGCGAGCGGTGCAGCTGAGAGACGATCACCCGCTCCGCGCCGTTGATGATGAAGGTCCCCAGCGGCGTGAGCACCGGGAGGTCACCGAGGTACACTTCCTTCTCGATGATGTCCTTGGGACGGCGCTCGTCCCCGGCGTCCTCCCATACGACCAGGCGCAGAGTGGCCTTGAGCGGAGCGGCGTACGTCATGTCGCGCTCCATGCACTCTTCCATGTCGTACTTCGGCTCACCCAGCGTGTAGCGGACGAACTCCAGCGAGAAGTTCCCGTTCACGTCGGCGATGGGGAAGATCTCGTTGAAGACCCGCTCCAGCCCGACGTCCTCCCGCTCCCGGGCGGCCGCGTCGGTCTGCAGGAGTGTCTCGAATGCGCGCAGCTGTACGTCGAGAAGATTGGGATGCTCCATCCCCGACGTCAGCTTGGCGAAGGAGACAATCGTTTCATTTTGCGTTGCCAAGTGGGTCTCCCTCTTAGCGAGCGTGGAAAAGATAGCAAGCGCAAACACCCCCGACCGAAAACCTCGGCGGGGAGACGTTTCGTCCGTCGTTTTTCAGCGGCCTGCGCGCCATGAGCCGTCCGGCTGAAGGGACTGAGCCAGGATCGCCGACGCGGGCGCATCGCCCGTCTGTTACCGACGACCCTCCCACGTCCGGACCCGAAGGGCCTCCCAGGACCGAAATCCCGGGAGGCCCTCCGAACGGACGAGGGTCAGTCCTACTTCAGCTCGACGGCCGCGCCCTGCTCCTCGAGCTTGGCCTTGATCTGGTTGGCCTCCTCCTTCGACACGCCCTCCTTGACGGTCTTGGGAGCGCCGTCGACCAGGTCCTTGGCCTCCTTGAGGCCCAGGCCGGTGATCTCGCGGACCACCTTGATGACGTTGATCTTCTTGGCCGGGTCGAAGCCGTCGAGGGAGACCGTGAACTCGGTCTTCTCGGCCGGCTTTTCCGCCGCGGCCGGTCCGCCGCCGCCGCCCGGTCCGGGGGCCACGGCCACCGCCGAGGCGGCCGGCTTGATGTTGTGGACCTTCTCCATGTAATCACCCAGTTCGACGGCCTTGGCGACCGTCAGGGCCACAATTTTGTCGCCCAGGTCCTTGATCTCCGGCGACCAGACACGACCATTGCCTTCAGCCATTGCAATCGATCCTTTCTCGGGTCAGTGCTGCCTGAAGCGGGGCAGCGGCGTGCGTAATAGTTCGTGATCGGCCGAGCGGCCCCGCCCCGCGGGACCGGCCTTTGCCTCGTTCAGTTGGTGGCGCCCCACCGGCCCGCCCGGGCCGGTTCCACCAGCCGGCTAACCGGCGGCCGGGGCCGCCGGTGCACCTTCGGCGGGAGCCGCGCCGGCCCCCTCGGCCGGCGGGGTTCGTTCGCGGAGAGTCTTGACCTGGCCGGCGATCCGGCCGGCCGGGGCCAGGATCTGGCTGACCAGGCGCGCGGCCGGGCTCAACGCCAGGCTGACCACCCGGCCGATGGCCTCGGCCTTGGTCGGCATCGACAGGGCCTGCTTGAACGTGACCTCCTGCCCGTCGGCGATGGCCCCTTTGGGCTTGATCTTGTCGTTCTTCTTG
>JAFAYN010000373.1 GCA_019240375.1 Gemmatimonadota bacterium | reverse complement strand
CGGCTCTTCCAGGACACCCCGGAGCCCTTCGACCCAGCCTTCGGGCTGAGCGGGATGGACGACTCGCACTTCTTCATGCGGGTCAAGCTGTCCGGGGCGAAGCTGGTGTGGGCGGACGAGGCGCGGGTGGAGGAGTTCATCCCCGCGTCGCGGGCCCACACCCGGTGGATCCTGAAGCGGGCCTTCCGGATCGGCAACGGATACGTGTTCTGCGTGCGTACCCTGATGCCCCCGCACCGCTGGGTGGTGCCGCGGGTCGCCGGGGCGCTGGCGCGGATCGGGTACGGGACGATGATGCTCCCTTTCGCCGTGTTCCGCGGCCGGGCGCCCACCGTCAGCGCCCTCCGCACCATCTGCAACGGGGCGGGCTCCCTGGTCGCGCTCTCGGGCCGGCTGTACGAGGAATACACGGTCATCCACGGCAGGTAGGCGGCCCCGGGAGCCGGGCGCCCTCCAGGCCTCCGCGGGTGACCCACGGTCGGCACACGACGCGAAGGAGTTATGCCGTGGCGGTAAATGGTACGGCGGCGGACACGACGCCGGCGGCGGAGCCGGGGGCGCGTCCCGACGCGTCCCGGCCGGACCTTTCCGTCGTCATCGTGAACCGGAACACCCGGGGCCTGCTCCACGACTGCCTCCACTCCATCCGCCGTCTCCCGGACCCGGTCCGCCTTGAGCTGATCCTGGTGGACAACGGCTCCACCGACGGGAGCGTCGAGATGGTGGAGGAGGAGTTCCCCGACGCCCGCCTGATCCGCAACCCCACCAACACCGGCTACGCCTACCCCAACAACCAGGGGCTGTCCGTCAGCCACGGGCGGTACGTGCTCCTCCTGAACAGCGACACGGTGCTGCACCCGGGGGCGCTGGGCCGGCTGGTGGAGTTCATGGACGCGCACCCGGAGGCGGGCGCCTGCGGTCCCGCCCTCCAGTACCCGGACGGGAGCCTGCAGCGCTCCTGCTACAGCCTCCCCTCGCCGCGCACCTACCTCAGCCGGATGCTGGCCCTGGACGAGCTGTTCCCGCGCAGCCGGGTGTTCGGGAACCAGCACCTGGGCTTCGACCACCGCCACACCGCCCCGGTGGAGGCCCTGCTGGGCGCCGCGCTCCTGTGCCGCCGGGAGGTGCTGGAAACGGTGGGCGCGCTCGACGAGCGGTTCCGCATCCACTACAACGACTTCGACTGGTGCCGCCGGATCCTCGACGCTGGGTGGCGGATCTACTTCGTGCACGACGCGTCGGTGGTGCACCATTCCGCCGCCACCACCAGGATCGAGAACGACTCCCTGCGCATACAGGGGGAGCTGGTCCGCAACCTCTTCGACTACTACGAGAAGCACTACGGGAGGGGCGGCGTCCTCTGGGTCCGCTTCTGGATGCTGGTGGGGTTCGGGATCCGTTTCCTCCTCTTCGCCGCCAGGGACCTGGTGCGGCCGTCCAGGGCGGACCCCGTAAGCCGGCGCTTCCGCTTGGGGATGGTGAGGGCGGCCCTTTCCGGCGACCCTCACCAGTTCGGGTACGCGCCGGCGGTCCTGGCGCCGGGCGGCTCCCGGTAGGCCGCGCCTTTCCGCCTCAGCGCTTCGGGGGAGCCGGGATCCGCAGCACCTGTCCCGCGTAGATCGTGTCGTTTTTAAGGTCGTTGGCGGAACGGAGAAGCTCGACCGGTACGCTGTACCGCCGGGCCAGGCCGAACAGGGTTTCCCCCGGCTCCACACGGTGGGTGCGGGCCTCCCTCGGGAAGGTGCCGCGCGCCGTGTCGGCCGGCATCGGTGCCGGCGGAGGAGGGGTCGGCACCGGGAGGGGGACGGTGTCCGCCGGGGCGGGAGTGGCCGCCGTATCCGCGGGCATACTGTCGAGCGGGATCGCCGGCACCGTCGCCGTGGTGTCCGGGGCCGGCGCCACGGGCTGCAGGGGGAGCGTCCGGGCACGGACGGGACGCGGCCCGCCGCCGAGCGCCACCACACCCAGCTGGACGGTGTAGTTCCGCACGTCCTCCGCGTCGTCCGACGTTTCCCAGCTCCGGCCGCGGTTCTGGAAGAGGTAGTTGTACCGCTTGGTGGTGGTGAGCTGGGCCGTGAGCCGGAAGCCCGGGAGCGCGTAGCTCCCGCGGACCCCTCCCAGCACGGAAACGTCGTGTCCCAGGAAGGGCCAGGGGATGAGGAAGCTGA
>JAFAYN010000133.1 GCA_019240375.1 Gemmatimonadota bacterium | reverse complement strand
CTCACATTTTTAAAATAAGCGGACATAACCTTAGGTGATCCTACTCCGCTCATTCCTATTCCAATTTTAGCTACTATCACAGGTTCTCGTTGTTTTAAAAACTGCTCTAGGGGCGTATGTAGTATATTCCATGTAGCGAACAGGAGTACAAAGGAAAGCGTAAGTGGTATAATAGTAACAAATGGCGTATAGATTGCCCGTGGCACTTTACTTATACTACGGCTACTTCTACGCCACCCCTCCCAAGACACAAATCCACTGTCTAGTCTACTAGCATACGACATAAACTGCGCAATTTCATGAATCTCAATGCTTTTATAAAGGAGATAAGTCAATACAACCAAATTGACAAAAGCAAGAGACAATGGCACGTACACATTATACCCCCCATTGCCAAGAGCGATCTCGAAAAGCGGTTTCGATTGTGACCCAGTAATCCAAGCAGCAACCGCGATCAACCCAGATATGTAGTACAACCGAAAATAGCTCTGGATCTCCTTGTCAGCTTCTCGAATCTCTGTGCGGAATGCAATGAGTTCTCCTTCTGTAAGATACTTCCCGGGCAAAGGAAGCTGATCTGGGTAATGTGTTTTTTTCATAATCGTGGGTTCCACGTATGAATGTTGGAATTATAGCTTGCTAGCCACTCAGCTTCGCATTGGTGGCTAGTGGTTATACAAGTAAACGTCCAGTGGGTTTGCTCCTTAACAACCCCCTGCGCGGAAGTAATCCTGGTTAGTAAAGTAGAGGTTGGTGAGGATCGTGTCCAGCTATTTAATATAAGGTTTACCTTGATGATCATCAAACAGGTATCCTGGACTACGGTGTACAGATCATGGCGCTCACCCCTCCATCATCGCGCGGATGGTCTCCAGGGTGTCCGCCTCGGCGGCGGGCTTGTCGGTGCGCCAGCGCAGGATGCGGGGAAAGCGCACCGCCACCCCGGAGCGGTGCCGCGGCGAGGGCTGGATCCCCTCGAAGGCCAGCTCGAACACCAGCTCCGGCCGCACCGAGCGCACCGGCCCGAATTTTTCCAGGGTGTTGCGGCGGATCCAGGCGTCCACCTTCCGGATCTCCGCGTCGGTGAGCCCCGAGTACGCCTTGGCGAAGGGGACCAGCTCGTCCCCGCTCCACACCGCGAAGGTGTAGTCCGTGTAGAGCGAGGCCCGCCGCCCGTGCCCGGCCTGCGCGTACACCATCACCGCGTCGGCCGTGTAGGGGGACACCTTCCACTTCCACCACGGCCCCCGCCTCCGCCCCGTCCCGTACGCCGCGTCGCGCCGCTTCAGCATCAGCCCCTCCGCCCCCATCTCGCGCGCCCGGCCGTGCGCCGCCCGCACCCCGTCCCACTCCGCCGCGTCCACCACGGGCGAGGGGAGGAGCCGCCCCGCCGCGGGCGTCGCCGCCAGCAGCGCCTCCAGCCGCTCGCGGCGCCAGGACAGCGGGCGCTCCCGCACGTCCTCGCCGCCGATCTCCAGCAGGTCGTAGGTCACCAGCACCACCGGCACCTCGGCCAGGATCTTGGGGCCCAGCTTCTTGCGCCCGATGCGCCGCTGGAGCTGCGCGAAGGGGAGGGGGCTCCCGTCGTTCCAGGGCATGATCTCCCCGTCCAGCACCGTCCCGTCGGGGAGGAGCGCGGCCGCCTCGGCCAGCTCCGGGAAGCGCTCCGTCACCAGCTCCTCCCCGCGTGACCAGAGGAAGCTCTGACCGGCGCGGCGCACCAGCTGCGCGCGGATCCCGTCCCACTTCCACTCCGCCTGCCACTCCGCCGGGTCGCCCAGCGTGTCCGGGTCCTCTTCCAGCGCGTACGCCAGGAAGAAGGGGTAGGGGCGCGACACGTCCGCGTCGCCCGCGTCGGCGCCCACCAGCCGCTCGAACACCTCCGGGCGCGGCTCCCACGCCCCCATCAGCCGGTGCGCCACCACCGCCTCCTCCACCCCGCTGGCACGCGACAGGGCCCGAACCACCAGGCTCTGCGACACGCCGACACGGAAGCCGCCGGTGATCAGCTTGCTCCACACGTAACGGTCAGCGCCGTCCAGCTCGCTCCAGGCGCGCATCACCTCCACGCGCTGCGCCGCCTCGTCCTCGCCGGCCAGGGGGAGGATGCGCTCCTCCACCCAGCGGTGCAGCGGGAGGTCGGCCGGCCGGGTGGCGGGGGGGAGGAGGAGGGCGATGGTTTCCCCCAGGTCGCCCACGGCGTGGTAGCACTCCTCGAAGAGCCAGTCGGGGACGCCGGACGCCTCCATCGCCCAGGCGGCCAGGCGGCGCACCGGGATCAGCCGCTTGGGGCGCCCCCCGCTCAGGAAGTGCACCGCCCAGGCGGCGTCCGCGGGTGGGGCCGACGAGAAGTAGCGGACCATGGCGTCCACCTTCTCGTTGGTGCGGGTGGTCTCGTCCAGCTCCGCGTACAGCCGCGCGAAGGCCCTCACGCCCCCTCCTCCTCTGCGGCTGGCGCCGGCTCACCGCCACTGTCCACGCCACCGCCCTCCGGCTCGTCCGCGGCCACGGGCTCCGCCTCCGGCTCCCCTTCCCAGCGGCTCGCCACCGCCTCGGCCTCCAGCCCGCGCTCGCGCAGCCAGCGCACCACCGGCTCGCGGTAGCCGTGCGTCACCCAGACGCGCTCCGCACCGGTGGCCTCCACCGCGCCCAGGAGCGCGGGCCAGTCCACGTGGTCGGACAGGACGAAGCCCCGGTCGAGCGAGCGGCGCCGCCGCGCCCCGCGGATCCGCATCCACCCCGAGGCGAAGGCGGTGGACGCCGGCCCGAAGCGCCGCAGCCAGGTGGAGCCCTGCGTCGAGGGCGGCGCCACGATCAGCGCCCCCGCGTACTCCGTCCCCTTCCGCGCCGCCCCGGCGTGCGTGGTGGGGGGGAGGGCGATCCCGCTGTCGCGGTAGTCCTGGTTCAGGCGCTCCACCGCCCCGTGGGTGTAGATCGGCCCCACCTCCGCCCCCAGCAGCCCGGCCAGGAGCCGCTGCGCCTTTCCCAGCGCGTAGCCGAAGAGCACCGAGGCGCGCCCCGCCTCGCGGTTGGCCTCCCACCAGGCGCGGATCTCGGCGAAGGTGTGCGCCTGCGGGTCCCAGCGGTAGATGGGGAGCCCGAAGGTGGACTCGGTGACGAAGGTGTGGCAGCGCACCGGCTCGAAGGGGGTGCAGGTGGAGTCGGGCTCGGTCTTGTAGTCGCCGGAGACCACCCACACCTCGCCGCGGTGCTCCACCCGCACCTGCGCCGACCCCAGGATGTGCCCGGCCGGGTGGAGCGAGACGCGCACCCCGTTCACCTCCACCGTCTCGCCGAAATCCACCGTGCGGATGCGCGCCCCCACCCCCATCCGGGTGCGCAGCACGCGCTCCCCCTCGCGCGAGCCCAGGTACGCGCGCGACCCCCAGCGGGCGTGGTCGCCGTGGGCGTGCGTGATCACCGCCCGGTCCACAGGGAGCCAGGGGTCGACGTAGAAGTCCCCAGCCTCGCAGTACATCCCCCGCTCCGTCACCCGCAGCAGCATCCCCCCTCCGGCGCTGGCGTACGCACTCTGGCTCCTCCCGTCCCGCCCTGGCGCAACCCCCGCGCCAGAGACCAGGGATCCGGGCGACGAGCACTCCGGGTCGAGAAAAAAGCAGCGGGGACGCGACCGAAGGTCGCGTCCCCGCCGTGCCAGTGCCTTGCTTTTCATCTCCCCGGGCCCATCACCGGAAAGATGCCGCGTGAGATTCCATGTGAAAGAGGCCGCCGTGGTGATAAGCTGAACCTGGAGGGAATCACTCAACCAGGAGGAGCTTATGGGAACCACGACGACCTCAGGCAACGCGGCGCACAACACACCGGTGCTGGCGCTGAGTCTGGAACT
>JAFAYN010000088.1 GCA_019240375.1 Gemmatimonadota bacterium | reverse complement strand
CCGGAGAGCCGGGTCGCGCTGTACCTGAACCCCGCACCCCGGACCGTCGTCGCCCTGCTGGCCGTGCTCAAGGCGGGAGGCGCCTACGTCCCGCTCGACCCGAGCAGCCCGGCGGAGCGGCTGGCGTACGTGCTGGAGGACTCCGGCGCGCAGCTCGTCCTCACCCACCCGGAGCTGGCGGGGCTCCTCCCGCCGCACGGGATCCCGGAGCTGCAGGTGGAGGACGGCGCCTTCGACGGCGAGCCGACGCACGCGCCGGAGAGCGGCGTGGAGTCGCGGAACCTGGCGTACGTGATCTACACCTCGGGCTCCACCGGACGCCCCAAGGGGGTGCTGGTCCCACACCGGGGCGTGATCAACTCGATCCAGGCCTACACCCGCATCTACGACATCGGCCCCGGCGCGCACGTGCTCCTGTTCGCGCCGCTGCACTTCGACGGCTCGGTGCTCGACCTGTTCACCGCGCTCTGCTCGGGCGCGGCGCTGGTGGTCGCCCGCAGGGAAGACCTGATCCCGGGACGGGAGCTGATCGACCTGCTGGAGCGGCAGCGGGTGACGCACGCCAAGTTCACCCCGTCGGCGCTGGCCGCCACCCCGCACGCCGAGCTCCCGCTGCTGCGGGCCGTCATGAGCGGCGGCGAGACGTGCACCGCCGAGGTGGTGGCGCGCTGGGCCCCCGGGCGCCGCTTCTTCAACGGGTACGGTCCCACCGAGACCAGCGTGCGCGTCACCGTGCTGGAGTGCACCGACGGGACGCGCCCGCCGCCGATCGGGTGGCCGGTGGACAACGTGCGGCTGTACGTGCTGGACGCGGCGCTGAACCTGGTCCCGGTGGGGGTGCGAGGCGAGCTGTACATCGGCGGGCCCGGGGTGACGCGCGGCTACGGCGGCCGTCCCGACCTGACCGCCGAGAAGTTCCTCCCCGACCCGTTCACCCCGACCGCCGGGGCGCGGATGTACCGCTCGGGCGACCGGGTGCGCTGGCTCCCGGACGGGACGGTGGAGTTCATCGGGCGGACGGACGACCAGGTCAAGATCCGCGGCTTCCGCATCGAGCCCGGCGAGATCGAGGTGGCGCTGATGCGGCACCCCGGGCTCGCCGACGCGGCGGTGGTGCCGCGGGCCTCGCACACGGGCGAGGCCCGGCTGGTGGCGTACGTGGTCCCGGGCGACGGCGCCGCGCCGGAGGCCGCCGAGCTGCGCGCGCACCTCAAGGAGCGGCTCCCCGAGTACATGGTCCCCGCCGCGTTCGTGACGCTGGCGGCGCTCCCGCTGACCAGCAACGGGAAGCTGGACACCCGCGCCCTCCCCGAGCCGGAGCTGTCCGGGGCCGGCGCGGAGGCGTACGTGGCCCCGTCCACCGCGACGGAAGCGGTGCTGGCGGAGATCTGGGAGGAGGTGCTGGGCGTCGAGCGGGTGGGGGTCCACGACGACTTCTTCGCCCTGGGGGGCCATTCCCTGCTGGCGACGCGGGTGACGGCGCGGGTCCACGAGGCGCTGGGGGTGAACCTCCCGCTACGGACGCTGTTCGACGCGTCCACGGTGGCCGAGCTGTCCGTGCGCGTCGACGCGCTGGAGCCCGCCGGCGCCCCGGGCGGAGGGCGGAAGATCGCGCGGCGGAGCCGGAACGCCCCGCTCCCGCTCTCCTTCGCCCAGCAGCGGCTCTGGTTCATCGACCGCCTGGAGCCGGGGAGCAGCGCCTACAACATGGCGTTCCCGCTGCGGCTGCGCGGCGCGCTGGACGTCCCGGCGCTGCGGCGCAGCCTCGCCGAGCTGGTGCGGCGGCACGAGACGCTGCGCACCACCTTCGGCATGGTCGACGGCGAGGCGGTGCAGGTGATCGCCCCGGCGGGGCCGGTCGCGCTCCCCGTGACCGACCTGGGCCGGCTCCCGCGGGAGGAGCGCGAGCGCACGCTCCTCCGGCTGGCGGCCGAGGAGAGCGGGCGCCCCTTCGACCTGGAGCGCGGTCCGCTCCTGCGCGCCGCGGTGGTGCGGCTGGGCGACGAGGAGTGGGCGGTGCTGTTCGCGCTGCACCACATCATCTCCGACGGGTGGAGCACCGGGATCCTGGTGCGCGAGGTATCGGAGCTGTACGGCGCGCTCTCCACCGGGCGCGAGCCCGCGCTCCCGCCGCTCCCGGTGCAGTACGGCGACTACGCCGCCTGGCAGCGCGACCAGCTCGCCGGGCGGGCGCTGGAGGAGCAGGTCGGCTGGTGGCGCGAGCGCCTGGCCGGCGCTCCGCCGGTGCTGGAGCTCCCCACCGACCGTCCGCGCCCGCCGGTCCCCGGCCCGCGCTCGGGGGTGGTCCGCTTCGCCCTCCCCGACGCGGTCGCGGACTCGCTGCGGCGGCTGGGGCAGCGCCAGGGGACGACCCCCTTCATGACGCTGCTGGCCGGGTGGCAGGCGCTGCTGGCGCGCTACTCGGGCGAGGCCGACGTGGTGGTGGGGACTCCCATCGCCGGGCGGAACCGGGTGGAGCTGGAAGGGCTGATCGGCTTCTTCGTCAACACCCTGGTGGTACGCGCCGACCTGTCCGGCGACCCGACCTTCACGGCGGCGCTGGAGCGGGTGCGGGAAGCGACGCTGGACGCCTTCGCGCACCAGGACGTCCCCTTCGAGCGGCTGGTGGAGGAGCTGCAGCCGGAGCGCTCGCTCCAGCACACCCCGCTCTTCCAGGTCATGTTCTCCCTGCAGAAGGCGGATGCCGGGGGCGGGCTGCGCCTGGGGACGCTGGCGGCGGAACCGCTGCTGCGCGGCGAGGACGCGGCCAAGTTCGACCTGAGCCTGACCATCGTCGACGGCGAGGACCTGGGCGGCACGCTGGCGTACCGGGCGGAGCTGTGGGAGGAGTCGACCATCGAGAGGATGGCGGGGCACTTCACCCGCCTCCTGGCCGGGGTGGCCGCGGACCCGGGGCGGCGCCTCTCCGAAGTCGAGGTGCTGGACGAGGCGGAGCGCCGCCGGGTGCTGGCGGAGTGGAGCGTGGTGGAGGTGCCGGTCGCGCTCGATGTGCCGGTGCACGAGCGGATCGCCGAGCAGGCGCGCCGCACGCCGGAGGCGGTGGCGGTGCGCTCCGGCGCGGAGGTGCTGACCTTCGCGGAGCTGGAAGGGCGCGCCAACCGTCTCGCCCGCGCGCTGCGGCGGCGGGGGGTGGGGCCGGAGGTCCCGGTGGGGCTCTGCCTGGAGCGCTCGGCGGCGATGCTGGTCGGGGCGCTGGGGATCCTGAAGGCGGGCGGCACGTACGTCCCGCTCGACCCCGGCTACCCGGCCGACCGGCTGGCGTACATGCTGGACGACGCGGGGATCCGCGTGCTGGTGACCGCCGGCGACGCCGCGGCCGCGCTCCCGGAGCACGGGGCGGAGGTGCTGCGGCTGGACGCCGACGCGGCCGGGATCGCCGCCGAGAGCGCGGACGCGCCGGAACCCCTGACCCGGCCGGACACCGCAGGGCTGGCGTACGTGATCTACACCTCGGGCTCCACTGGGCGCCCCAAGGGGGTGCGCGTCGAGCACCGCAGCCTGAGCAACACCCTCGACGTCGCCCGCCAGGTCTTCGGCTTCGCCGAGGGCGACGAGATGCCGAGCCTGGCGAGCTTCGCCTTCGACATCTGGTTCTTCGAGACGCTCCTCCCGCTGATGAGCGGGAGCACGGTGCGCGTGGTGCCGCGGGAGCGGGTGGTGGACGTGGCCGCGCTGGCCGAGGAGCTGGAGAGCGCCACGCTGCTGCACGCTGTCCCCGCGCTGATGCGCCAGGTCGCGCAGACGGTGCGCGAGAGCGGGCGGGGAACGCTGCCCCGGTTGCGCCGCGCCTTCGTGGGTGGCGACGCGGTGCCGCCGGACCTGCTCGCCGAGATGCGCGAGGTCTTCCC
>JAFAYN010000037.1 GCA_019240375.1 Gemmatimonadota bacterium | reverse complement strand
CAGACGGTGAACGGCTCCTGGCTCAGCCTGGCCGAGATCCTCTACGACCCGGCCCAGCACCGCTACTGGCGGATCCGTGAGCAGGGGGGAACGACGTACTGGGAGGTCTCGCCGGACGGCTGCGGCTGGACCGCCTTCGCCTCCGCGGCCAACCCGATCCGCGTGGACCGGCTGGCGATCACCTTCGGATCCCGCACCGACACCCCGCAGGCGGACCCAGGCACCGCCGTCTTCGACAACCTGAACCTTCCGGGGAACCGGGTCCCCATCCCCGACCGCAGCCAGCAGGCGTTCGACATCCGGGTGCAGGCGGCGGCTATCGCGCGCGACCGCCCGCGCGCCACACAGGTCAACAACGGGGAGGAGTGCGACTATCCGTACGTCGCCAACTTCTCCAAAGGGCTGCAGCACGACGCGGTGGGCGACGTGGTTCCGGCCTCGTACCAGTCGCTGCTGAACGCGCTGACCACCCGCAACCCCGCCGACTTCGAGGCGATCCAGCTGGGGCCCGGCGGGAAGAAGCTGACCAACCCGCAGTCCGGCCTCGCCTTCGACCTGGAGGGGCCGGACACGCACGCCGTCGCCGTGCCGCCGGCCCCGCGCATCGACTCGGCGCAGAACTCCAGCGAGATGGGGGAGCTGTACTGGATGGCGCTCGCCCGCGACGTCCCCTTCACCGACTACGGCTCCAACGTCTTCATCCAGCAGAGGGTGCTCCCGTCGCTGAACACCGAGTTCACCGACTTCCGGGGCCCCAAGCAGGGCGGCCAGGTGACGGCGCAGACCGTGTTCCGGGGGATCTACCCGGGTGAGACGGTGGGGCCGTACCTGTCGCAGTTCCTGCTCAAGGGGACGAGCGACCCGCGCCTCCCGGCCGGGCAGGGACGCAGCACCACCGACGGCTACATCACCTACGGCGACCTCAAGATCGACCAGCGCCAGTGGACGGTGCAGGCGGGCTTCAACTACCTGACCGACTTCCAGACCTGGCTGAACGCGCAGAACGGGGCCGACTTCCGCGGGCAGGACTTCATCGACCCCAAGCAGCGGCGCTTCGTGCGCAACCTGCGCGACCTGGGCGAGCGGGTGCACATCGACAACGTGGCCGACCACTTCTTCAACGCCGCGATGATCCTGCTCAACGAGGTCCCCGGGAACCAGATCACCGGGAGCGGAGTGATCGGGCGCGACATGGAGTTCCCCTTCGACCAGGGGAACCCGTACCTGGCCTACGTCAAGCAGGCCCCCTTCGCCACGCTGGGCCCGCCGCACGTGCTCTCGCTGGTGTGGGAGCTGCTGTCGCGGGCGCTGCGGGCGGTGTGGTTCCAGAAGTGGTTCGTGCACCGGCGGCTGCGCCCGGAGGAGTTCGGCGGGCGCATCGACAACCACCTGAACGGACGGCGCCAGTATCCCCAGATCAACGGGGAGATCCTCGCCTCGCTCCAGTCGGGGATGCTGCACCAGCACTTCTCCGGTGGCTCGTACCTGCTCCCGCAGGCCTTCCCGGAAGGGGCGCCGACCCACCCGGCGTACGGCGCGGGGCACGCCACCGGCTCCGGGGCGCTGGCCACCGTCCTCAAGGCGTTCTTCAACGAAGACACGCCCATCGAGAACCCGGTGGTCGCCACCTCGGACGGCAACTCGCTGGTAGCCTACACCGGCGCGGACGCGGGCTCGATGACCGTGGGCGGCGAGCTGAACAAGCTGGCCGGCAACATCGCCCTGGGCCGCAACGGGGCGGGGGTGCACTGGCGGAGCGACTACGACCAGTCGCTGCTGCTGGGCGAGACGGTGGCCATCGGGGTGCTGCAGGAGCAGAGCCTCCTCTTCAACGAACCGGAATACTACCAGCTCACGAAGTTCGACGGCACCCGCGTGCGCATCCAGAACGGGCAGGTCACCCCGGTCTGAGCGGCGCACGAAGGCGGCGGCGCGGGGTCGGGACCGCCCGCGCTGCCGGAATGACGGCGGTCCCGGACGACACCCGACACCGGCCGGCAGAGGCCCCTCCGCGCACAGCGTCGCGGGCGGGGCCTCTTCGTGTGCCCCGCGGCTCCCGACTTTCACCTTCAGGAGGACCGCATGCCCACGATCATCACCAAGACGGTCAAGCCCTCGGGCGGGGACTTCACCTCGCTCCGGGCCGCCCTGCTCGGGCTCAACACGCAGTACGGAAACCTGGTGGCGCTCGACGCCATCATGCGCATCGAGTGCTACGCCATGGAGGACACCGGACGCGCAGACATCACATCCGACTGGATCACCGACGCCGACCGCTACCTCCACATCGTCGTCCCGCCCGGCGAGCGGCACGGGGGGACGTGGAGCGACTCGGCGTACCGCCTCCGCGTCGACGACACCTACTGGGCGGTGTCCATCGACACGCCGGGGGTCCGGCTGGAAGGGCTGCAGATCGAGTCGCTGGGAACGGGACCCGGCGGGAGCCACCTCGGCGTCGCGATCTCGGCGGGCCTGGCGCAGCCGCGGGTGACCGTGGACGCGTGCATCATCCGCCGGGCGTCCCCCGCCCCCACGTACGAGAACCGCGGGATCGGGAGCCACGCCAACGCCGGCCTGATCCGTGTGCGCAACACGCTGATCTACGGCTTCCAGAACAACTTCTACTGGTCGGCCATGCAGTCCGGGGCGGAGCTGGTCTTCTACAGCAACACGCTCTACGGCGCCGGGGACAACAACTTCGTCGTGAGCGCGCAGAACGTCCCGGTGACGCTGCGGCTCAAGGACAACCTGTGCGTGGACCGTGGCACGGGCTCCGACTTCGTCATCTACTACGGCCCGCCCGCGGTGGCCGACTACGCGCGCAACCTGTCGTCCGACCGGTCCGCTCCGGGCGAGGACGCCATCCACGACGCCCGGGTCGACTTCCGCGACGTGCAGGCGGAGGACTTCCGCCTCGGGTGCGGCGACCGCGACGCGCGGTACGCGGGCGCGGACCTGAGCCAGGACCCGGTCTGGCCGTTCTCGGTCGACGGGGCCGGACAGCGGCGCACCGTGCCGTGGAGCGTCGGCTCCCTCGAGTACGTGCCGTCGCGCCGGGAGGCTGCGCACCGGATCCGGCTCCTGGCCGCCGACATCGCCCTGCACCGCCCGCACCCCCGCCACCGCAACAACGGGGAGGAGCGCGACTACCCGTACGTCGCCAACTTCTCCAAGGGGCTGCAGCACGACGCGGTGGGCGACGTGGTGCCCGCTTCGTACCAGTCGCTCCTGACCGCGCTCCGGACGCGCGACCCGGCCGACTTCGAGGCGATCCAGCTCGGCCCCGGCGGGAAGAAGCTCACCAACCCGCAGGCCGGCCTCGCCTTCGACCTGGAGGGGCCCGACCCGCAGGCCGTCACCGTGCCGCCGGCCCCGCGCATCGACTCGGCGCAGAACTCCAGCGAGATGGGGGAGCTGTACTGGATGGCGCTGGCGCGTGACGTCCACTTCAACGACTACGGCTCCAGCACCGTGGTCCAGCAGGCGATCCAGTCGCTCAACACCGACTTCTCCGACTTCCGCGGGCCGAAGCAGAACGGCGCGGTGACCACCCAGACCGTGTTCCGGGGGATCTACCCGGGTGAGACCGTGGGGCCCTATCTGAGCCAGTTCCTGCTCAAGGGGACCAGCGACCCGCGCCTCCCGGCGGGGCAGGGACGGAGCACGACGGACGGCTACATCACCTACGGCGACCTCAAGATCGACCAGCGCCAGGTGACGGTGAACCCGGGGATCGACTACCTGACCTCGTTCGGCGACTGGCTGGACGTGCAGAACGGGTGGGACCGCCGCGGGCAGGACAGCATCGACACCACGCGGCGCCGCTTCGTGCGCAACCTGCGCGACCTGGGCGAGCGGGTGCACATCGACACCGTGGCCGACCACTACTTCAACACCTGCCTGATCCTGCTCAACGAGGTGCCCGGCAACCAGCTCACCGGGAGCGGAGTGATCGGGCGCGACATGGAGTTCCCCTTCGACCAGGGGAACCCGTACCGGAGCTACACCAAGCAGGCGCCCTTCGCCACGCTGGGCCCGCCGCACGCGCTCACCGAGGTGTGGGAGCTGCTGACGCGGGCGCTGCGCGCGGTCTGGTTCCAGAAGTGGTTCGTGCACCGCCGCCTGCGCCCGGAGGAGTTCGGCGGGCGCATCGACAACCACCTCACCGGGCGCCGGACGTATCCGCAGATCAACGGCGAGATCCTGGCCTCGCTCCAGTCGGGGGGGCTGGCACCGTACTTCGGCGGGCAGACGGGCGACCGCTTCGGCAGCTACCTGCTCCCGCAGGCCTTCCCGGAAGGGGCGCCCACCCATCCGGCGTACGGGGCGGGACACGCCACCGGCTCGGGCGCCTGCGCCACCATCCTCAAGGCGTTCTTCGACGAGAGCACGCCCATCGAGAACCCCCTGGTCCCCAACGCCGATGGCACCGCGCTGGTGGCCTACACCGGCGCGGACGCGGGCTCGATGACCGTGGGGAGCGAGCTGAACAAGCTGGCCGGCAACATCGCCCTGGGCCGCAACGGGGCGGGGGTGCACTGGCGGAGCGACTACGACCAGTCGCTGCTGCTGGGCGAGACGGTGGCCATCGGGGTGCTCCAGGAGCAGAGCCTGCTGCTCAACGAGCCGGAGTACTACCAGATCACCAGGTTCGACGGCACCACCATCCGTATCCAGGACGGCCGGGTCACCCCGGTCTGACCGCGCCGCGGTGGAGGGGAGGCAGGAGGGGCCGGGATCGCGGAGATCCCGGCCCCTCCGCGCGTACGGAGCCGGAGCTGGAGTGGCCCTTGACGCGCGCATGAAAGCCGTTTATCATTACCGAAGAAAAAGCGAAACCAGAGAGACGTAGAGACATCGGCCGACACAGGCCCCCGCCCGGCACAGCGCCCGGGTCCGGGGGCCTTTTTGCGTTCCGGCGGGAATCCGCCACCCCGATCCCTGCAGCGCGACCTTCCGGGAATCACCGGACCCAGCCGTCGGCCCTCGTGTGGCCGGCCCCGGGGACGATCCCCTTTCACATCGCCACGGACACGGTTCCGCACGGCGGCGGGCAGCGCCCGAAGACGGGATCCCCGGACCAGACGGACGGAAACAGGACCTCGGCCTCGCCGCGAACGCGGCGGGGAACGTCCACACCTTCCTCAACGTGGGGGTAACACCATGGTACGCGTAACCATCGACATCTTCTCCGGCCGCCCCAATCCTTCCTTCGTCCTGGACGAGCGGGAGGCGCAGGAGATCCTCCGCCAGATCGCCGCCACCCCGGAGACGGCGGTGTCTGCGGAGCGGAGCCTGGGGATCCTGGGGTACCGCGGGCTGGTGCTGGAGCTGGACGACGACGCCGCCAAGAAGCACGGCCACCTCCCGCGCGAGCTGCGCGTCGGCGGCGGGGTCGCGGGGAACGAGTCGCGCGGGCTGGAGATCGCCCAGCGGCTGGTGGAGAAGATGGGGAAGCTGGTCCCGGCGGTGGAGGGGGTGTCGGGGCCGCTGGCGAGCTACGAGGGGCTGGACCTGAAGCGGCTGGTGAACGAGGGGATCAACGGGATCTCGACGCAGGCCGCGTCGTTCCCGGCGCAGGAGGGCACCACCTCCACCGCCGACGCCGCCCCGGCGACCGGCGACACCATGACCACGCAGGCCGTGGGTGACGTGAGCATCATGTCGGGCGCCACCGTGATCGGGACGGACGCGTCGAGCTGGACCACGCTGACCGTGGGGTCGTGTTCGTACGAGGCGTCGGCGTTCAACCCGAACTTCTGGAACGCGCAGCGCACGACGATGCGGAACAACAACTGCTACAACTACGCCAGCAACCGCCGCACCGACACCTTCGCGCAGCCGGGGCGGGCGACGGGCGCCCAGGCGACCGTGATGGCCTGCTCCAACGTGGGGGCCGGCGCCACCAGCGACGGCGCCCTGGCGGCGCCGAACTGCGCCTCGTCCACCCAGTCGCCGCGGCACTACATGGCGCTGGTGATCTGGCCGGGGACGGACTACCACTGGTACCGCCGCCAGAGCGACGGCTTCTGGGGCCACAAGCCCGGCCAGACGGCGGCCCGGAACTACGACAACAGCAACAACATCATCTACGATCCGCAGACCGCGAACCGCGGCGGGTACACCGACTTCTGCGGGTACTACTTCGGGCCCTCGAACATGGTCGTTTCGTAACCCGAAGCTCCCGAAGAGACCTTACTGGATGACCATGCTCTTCGGCCCGAAGAAGTACCCGCAGAAGTCCGTGTACCCGCCCCGGTTGGCCGTCTCGGGGTTGGTGATGACCACGTTGCTGTTGTCGTAGTTGCGGGCCGCCGTCTGCCCCGGCTTGTGCCCCCAGAAGCCGTCGCTCTGGTGGCGGTACCAGTGGTAGTCCGTCCCCGGCCAGATCACCAGCGCCATGTAGTGCCGCGGCGACT
>JAFAYN010000017.1 GCA_019240375.1 Gemmatimonadota bacterium | reverse complement strand
TTTATTCTTATGTCGACCTGGGGTACGTGGGCAAGATGGGACTTGTCTTGGCGGTCGCGCAGGCGGATCCCAGGTTACGGCGTGACACCAACTCACTTCTACTCTGGGCGCGCCTTCCAGCCTGGCAAATCCTTCGATCGGTGGTGCAGGGGAGCCGGGAGAAGGCATCCCATCCCAGGCTTACCGCTACTTCGGACGGGAGTGTGCTGACGTGGGAGGCGGAAGTGTCGGAACCAGTTGGTAGGCAGCGAGAAGCACATGCGTTGGTCGGCAACATACTGGAGAGCAACGGATCTGTGATTGCTCTGGATTCCGCGATTGTTCCTACCTATCCTGTGAATTCCCTCCCCCTCTCTGGTAAATCGCACTTCTGGGTCACCGATCACCTCCTGCCGGACAATCACCAGCGGGAAATACGTCTCGTGCGAGACTCCTCCGGTATCACTTCCGTGATTGGTTCCTTCCCGAATCCTTACTTCACTCCCTTTGTAGCGACTGCGTTGCCTCCGACAGAGATCCTGTTGACAGGTGGGCTGCTCGATCGTGAACAACAGGTGGGTGTCACGCTGTTACTCCGCTTACGAATGCAGTGCTCTTCCAGCGCACGATGAGCGGATCTGCGCGGCCTCAGGGGAGGCTGTGCGTACATTTCACCCCAAGGTGCTGTATGCTGAAAAAAGGTAGGTGGCTTCCGCTCGTGGGATCCTTGGCTGCTCTAACGGCATGTGCTGACATCACAGGCACGATGGCTCCAAAACACATGCCACCCGGCCGTGTGACCATGGATGGTACCATAATAACCCCATCAGGTGAGCGGCCTTATTTCTATGATGAGAGTGAGGTCCCCGGTACATATCAGGCTCGCGTCGATCGTGTGGACAGTAGAGTCGAATGGAATGGAAACGTTGCAAAAGCGTACGGCCTCACCGAGTGGTTCGGAAATCAGGGGCTCATGAAGTTCACCATGGATATTCTGAACAAAGATGGGTTCGTAACAGGACCGACCAAGGTATTCCCCAACCAGTGGGTGTGGCCCGATAAATGGCTGCAGGGCGAGCCGATGGAGTACGCAGTCGCCCAGAGCTGCGGAAATACGGTGAACTTCAATGTTCACCAGGATGCCACGATCATCATCGGTCTCAAGGATCTGATCTCCTGGGTCTGGTCAAGTACATCCGGCACACAAGATTCGCACGATTCCCAGCCGGAGTGTCCTTCTTCTCCAACCCCTGGTGGGAATGGTAGCAGTGGAGGTGCGGGTACCGGTACCGATACCGGCCATGAATGCTACTATTACGAGGAGCATGACCTCCAAACCGGTAAGATCCTGTACTTCCAGTGGATCGGCTGCGTGTAAGGTTCCCCCCCCGCCGGTGATGTTCCCACATATCAACTTCCCTCCAGAGGTATCCTCATGAAGTGTCTTGCACATGCGGTACGGATCGTCTGTCTCGTGGCTTTGCTGATGGGCGGATCTTCGATCCGGTCGAGCGTGGCTGCACAGCAGGCGCACAAGCGCGTGGTCGTCGCCGTTCCGGAGGTAATGCCGGAGTTCCATGCGCAGGATGGAAAGACGACCAACCGGGCCGCCACCATCGTTCGGTTCGCGTCCCCGGACAAGGCGGACCTGATCGTCCTGGACAGCGCCAATGCGAGCCCCGCCACGCTGGCGGCCGCCATCCACCTGCTGCAGCGGATCCGCGCGGCCAACCCCAACCCCCGGGGTGATGGGATGGCCGTTCTCAGCAGCTTCGCGACTTCCACCGTCGATCCACGCCTGACCGGAGTGCTGACCGCCAGACTCAGGGAGCTGCGGGCGCAGCCGCACGCCCAGACCGGCATCCGGGGACCCGGCATCGGTGAGCTGGGGTGCGGGCGGAAGGTCGAGCTGACCGAGGCGGAAATCGCTCCCTGACGGGGAGCGCGGAGTTCCTCGGTGGGTGGATGGCACCACGGGCACCGGAGTGATCTTCGGTGCCCGTCGGTACTCGACCGGCCGCGGTCTTCGTGGCTCAGTTGTGGCGGCGGATTGTGCGGATGGTGTTTTCCTGCAATTATTTGTCGGGAAATATCTACCGGTGGACAGATCTCCCCTTGCTGGCTGCTTCCCCTGCGTTCCAGAACAAATCATCCGTGCTGCAGATGGTTGTGTCTTTGGAGCGTACCGGGCTTCGGATGGAGCCTGCTGATGGACACCTCCTGCCGTCGTCGCGAACCATCACCTGAATCAACGGAATGATGAGGTTCCTCCGCCGCCTTCGCGGAATCGCGAGCACGTCCCTGCTCTGGGCCGTGGCCTGGGGGCTCGTTGGCGCACCTGCCTATGGTGTGCTCGAAGTCTACCGGAATTTTCAGTATGGCCTTCCGTTCTCCTCCGACGCCCTCCTGCCGCACATGGTGATCGGAGCGGTCTTCCTCGCCCTGTACGGCTTCTTGAGCGGGGGGGCATTCTCCACCGTCCTTGCACTGGTGGAGCGCCGTAGCAAGCCCGAAGACCTTTCCATGCGGCGAGTCACGGCATGGGGAGCGCTGGGAGGGGTGGGAATTCTCCTCCTGAACGCGGTCCTCATGCTCCTCTTCGAGGGTAGTCTTCCCGGCGATATGATCCCCGTGCTCGTCATCATGGGAACTCTTGGGGCGGGCTGCGCAGCGGGATCGCTCGCCCTGGCCCGCCGAGCACCGGATCCAAAGGGTACAGGTGAGGCATTCACTCCCGGCGGCTCCTCTCCTGATGCGCTTCCGGGTGCATATGTCATGGACGGCGTACGATCCGAGGAACGCCAGCGTGTGGCCGTCCCTCTCGTCTGACAGGCGGGCCATGGGTGGATCGCTTACCCATGAACTCGGTGTACCTTGTCACTGAACTGTTGGGCTCCAAGCACCAGAGGCAGAAGCGATGGAGATGATCCGCTGGTTCGGCCTGACGATGTCGCTGGGCGCGGGGCTCCTGCTCCTCTCCCTGATCTACGACCTGTTCCGGGTCAGGCGCCCCTTCCCGGTGCTGCGTCACGGGAACCTGGAGATCAGTGGCGGCTTCATGCGGTGGGTCTGGTTCGTTCTCCTCTTCGGCACCTTTGCCAGTGTCGGAGCGAGCGTCCCCCTCTTGCAGCGCTACACGTTGAACGGGGTGGAGTATACGGGAGAAATCAGGCTCGGGATCCCTGAGGAGAAAAACGGTGCCCAGTCGGATTTCGATGGCTGGAGTGAGTCCAGGATGAATCTTCCCTTCTACCGGGTGGAAACCAGGGAGATCCGGTACAGGGCACCCAACAAACCCCAGCAGTCCGAGAATCGTAGCCTCGTCCTTCCCTTCTGGTTCCTCCTCGCGGCGTACCTGTACTGGCGCTCCGTCGTGCAGGCCTGACGTCCGTCGGACGGGTTCTCGCCCGTCGTCCGCGCTTACCCGAAAACTTCCCGACGCACCATTCCCGCGGCAACGCTGCGCCCGGAGTGGTGCGTTTCCTGCCTGCGGAACGGGCCGAGCTTCCGGTCCGCTTCCCGCCGCGCGTGCAGGGTCCCCGGCCGGATGTCCCTGGCCGGATGGATCATGACACGACGCTACTTGTTGATCTCCCTTCTCCTCGTCTTCGCCGTGGGGATCCTGTTCGCCATCCGCGAGCACGATGCCCCCGCCGTCGAGCCGGCACCCGTCGCGGCTGCGACCGTCGCGGCGGAATCGACACCGGCCGCGGAAGAAAAGCTCCCTCCCGGCGTTCCCGCGGAGGTCGGCGCGCTCCTCCGCTCCGGGCGGAACTGGCGCGCCTCGCTGCGCATGCGGGAATACCTGCGGCAGCACCGGGACGCCTCGCCGGAGGTGGTGCTGGTGGCCGCGCGTGCCGAGGCGGGGTGGGGCGGGTGGGACCAGGTGCGCTCGCTGCTGCAGGGGAAGCCGTGGCTGGACCGGGCGGGACGCGGCGAGGGGTGGTTCCTCCTGGCCCGCGCGCTGGAAGAGGACCGGGCGTGGGCGCAGGCGGCCGACGCGTACGCGCGCTACCTTCGGGTCGCCCCCGCGGGAGGGCGGAACAGCCAGCGGGTGGTGGCGGAGCTCCGGCGCGGGCTGGCGCTCCTGCGCACCGGGCAGGCGGAGGAGGGGACCGCCGCGCTGGAGCGGGTCCGCGGGCACGATCCGGCCATCTCGGGGTGGGCCGCCACCCTGGTCGCCGAGGCCCTGGAGGGGCGGGGGGACACCGCGCGCATCCGGGCGCTGGTCGCAGCCCCGGGGACCGGGGGCTCGCCCGCGCGGATGCGGACGGCGCACGTGCGCGCCTACCTGGCCGCGAAGGACCCGCGGGGAGCGCGCGCCGCCGCGCTGGCGTACCGCGCGCGGGCGGCGGACGCGGATGCCCGGGCGGAACTGGGGCTCCTGGCGGGGCGCGCCGCGCTCCAGGCACGCGACACCGCTTCCGCCCGGGCCGACCTGCGCGCGGTGGTGACCGGGACGCCGGAGGCCGGGTCCGCCGCGGCGGCGGCGCGGCTGCTGGAGTCGCTGGGACGGCTGTCGCCCGACGACCGGCTGATGCTGGCGCGCGTGTACGACCGCCACGGCGACAACGCCCGCGCCGCCAGCGGGTACTCCGCGTGGCTGGCGGCGGGGCGCGGCGCCGCCGCGTCCCGGCAGGAGGTACGCTACCGGATGGGGCAGGCGCTCTTCGACCTGGGGCGCTACCCGCAGGCCGAGACGGCGCTCCGGCCCCTGCACGCCGCCGCGGGGCCGTATGCGGCCGACGCCATGTACCTGGCCGGGCGTGCGCAGAGCCGGCGGGGGAGCAGCCGGCAGGCGCAGGCCACCTTCCTGTCCGTCGCCCAGCGCTTCCGGGGGACCCGCGCCGCCGCCAACGCGCTGTACCTGGCCGGGGACCTGAGCCAGGACGCCGGGGCCGACGCGCAGGCGCAGGCGCTCTACCGCCGGGTCGCGAGCGAGCACCCGGGGAGCACGCGCGCCGGGCTGGCGCTGATGCGACTGAGTGTGGCCGCCTACGCGCGCCGGGACTATGCGGGGGCGCTCCGCACCTGGGAGGAGATGCGGAGGATGTTCCCGTCCGGCGATTTCGGGCTGCAGGCCACCTACTGGTCGGGGCGGGCGCTGCTGGCGCGCGGCGACTCGGCCGGGGCGGCGGCGCGCTTCCGCGAGGTGCGGACGCGCGAGCCGGTCTCCTACTACGCCGTGCAGTCGGCGTCGCGGCTGCGCGTCCCTGCGTGGCCCGTCCCCCTCGCACCGGCGCCGCGCGACGCGGCGGCGACCACCCGGCGCGTGGAAGCCTCCATGCACGCGCTCGACCTGCTGCGCGCCGCCGGGCTGTACTCCGACGCCGCGGTGGAGGCCCGCCGGCTGGTGGCGAGCGCGGGCGACGACCGCACCCTCCTGTACCCGCTGGCCGAGGCGCTGTCGGAGCGCGGGTACACCTCGCAGGGGATCGCCATCGGGCGGAAGCTCCAGGGGACCGCCGCCCGCTGGAACGCGCGCACCCTGAAGCTGGTGTATCCCTTCCCCTACAGCGAGATGGTGGCGGCCGAGGCCAGGGAGCGCGGGCTGGACCCCTTCCTGGTGGCCGCCCAGATCCGGCAGGAGTCCAGCTTCGAGGCGCGCGCCACCTCCGGGGTGGGGGCGCGCGGGCTGATGCAGCTGATGCCCGAGACCGGGCGGCAGCTCGCCCCCGCGGCGCAGATCCGCAGCTGGGACCCCGAGCTGCTGTACACCCCCGAGATCAACGTGCACATGGGCGTTCGCTACCTGGCCGACCAGATGCACGCCTACGGGGGGAGCCTCCCCTCCGTCTTCGCCGCCTACAACGCCGGGCCCCAGCGGGTGGAGCGGTGGCGCCGCTTCCCCGAATACCGCGACGCCGAGCTGTTTACCGAGCGGATCCCCTACGACGAGACGCGCGACTACGTGAAGATCCTCACCCGCAACGTCGCCATCTACCGGGGGCTGTACGGGAAGTAGCCGGACGCGGGTGCCCGCCCTCGCGAAAGTGTGGACTTTTCATTTCGTGTCATTAATTATACTGTGACGCTGTAGACCGGGCGTGCGGCTCCTCCTTCCCGGCCGCACCACTCCCCGCGCTTCCATCTCTATACCCTTCCCCGGAGGCCGTATGCGCCAATTCCGTCCCGCCCTGCTCGCCGGGGCCGTCGCCGCACTCGCCGCCTGCTCCGACCAGACGCCCGTCGCCGTCTCCACTCCCGAGCGGGTCGCCCCACTCCGCGCCGCGGCCGCCCACGGGATCCCGGGCGAGTACATCGTGGTGCTGCGGGAGGGGGCCGATCCCCGCTCCGTAGCCGCCGTCGCGGGGGTGACGCCGGAGTTCGTCTACACCGCGACGATCAACGGCTTCGCGGCGGCGCTGAACGCGGGGCAACTCACCGCGCTGCAGCACAACCCGAACGTGGACTACGTGGAGCAGGACCAGGCGATGCAGGCCCAGGCCGTGCCCTGGAACCTGGACCGGATCGACCAGCACAACCTCCCGCTGAACGGGCAGTACAACGTTCTTACCACCGCGTCCAACGTCACCGCTTACATCATCGACTCCGGGATCTACACGGCGCACACGCTGTTCGGGGGGCGGGCGCAGAACGTGTACGACTACGCGGGCGGCACGGGCGCCGACTGCAACGGTCACGGGACGCACGTCGCCGGGATCGTGGGGGCCGTCACCTACGGCGTGGCGAAGGGCGTGAGGCTGCGCGGCGTGCGGGTGATCGACTGCAACGGCTCGGGCACCACCGCGGGAATCATCGCGGGGCTGGACTGGGTGCGCACCAACGCGGTCAAGCCGGCGGTCGCCAACATGTCGGTGGGCGGCGGGTTCTCCAGCACGCTGAACACGGCGGTCACCAACCTGGCGAATTCCGGGGTCTTCATCTCGGTCGGCGCCGGGGCCGAGGCGCAGAGCGCGTGCAACGTGTCGCCGGCCAGCGCCGCCGCCGCCTTCACCACCGCGGCGAGCACCAGCACCGACCAGGCCGCCTCGTACTCCAACTTCGGGAGCTGCGTGGACATCTACGCCCCCGGGTCGAACATCACCTCCACCTGGCTGAACGGAGGGACCAACACCATCAGCGGCACCTCCATGGCC
>JAFAYN010000004.1 GCA_019240375.1 Gemmatimonadota bacterium | reverse complement strand
GCGGTCGTACCCCTCGGTCGACTCGGACAGCACCTCCACGATCACGCCTGGGTTGAGCAGCGTGTCCACGTGCTCGTCCTCGAAGCGCGGCTCCCCGCACAGCGCGACCACGTCCGGGTAGGTGTACAGCCCGGTCCGGCTCACCTTGACGCGCAGGTCGTTGACGTACGCCTCGCACGGGCGGCCACGGAGCTGCGCCCGCAGCTCCGCGAACACGTTCCCCACGATCAGGTTGTGCTCGCGGCTCGCCCCGGCCATGGCGTACACGCGGCCGTTGACGTACTCGCTCCGTTGCCGGGCGGTACGCTCCGCGGCCAGGTACTCCTCGGGACCTACGAGCGGCTGGGCCAGGCGCGACATTCGGACCCTGTGAACGCTGATGCTCGACGCACGGGCGCCGGTACAACCGGCGTCCGTGCGAACGAATCTAGTACGAAGTCCCTCACCCCGGCAGCGTCGGGTGCTTCAGGTGGAAGTCGGTGGCGCGCTGGTAGGCGTTCGCCACGGCGAGCAGCTTCCCTTCCTCGAACAATCCGCCCAGGAAGGTGATCGACACCGGCGTCCCGTCGGCCCGGAAGCCGTTGGGGAGGATCACCGCCGGGTGCCCGGTCAGGTTGGTGGCGACCAGCTGCGTCCCCGACGTCGGCGTGACGACCACGTCCACGTTGCGGAACAGCTCGGCCCAGCCGCGCATCGCCAGCGTCCGCGCCCGGTTGGCGTTGATGTAGTCCACCGCCGGGATGAAGCGCGCCGTGCGGAAGGTGTTGGGCCAGGCGTTGGGGCCCTGCTCCGTCAGCTCCGCGTCGCGCCCGGAGCGCGTCAGCTCGTCGAAGGCCGCCGCGGCCTCGGCGGTCAGCACCAGGCGCATGGCGCCGTAGGCGAAGGTGGGGAGATCCACCGGGACCAGGTTCGCCCCCTGCCGGCGCAGCACCTCCAGCGTCGCCAGGTCGAACGGCTTGTTCGGGTAGTCCTTCTCGTCGCGCTCGAAGGCGTTCCGGAAGTAGCCGATGCGCAGCGCCGAGGGGCGCACCCGCGCGTCGAAGCGGAAGGGGACCGCGTGCGGGGTGCTGGGGTCCACCCCGTCGGGCCCCTGGATGGCGGCCAGCACCAGGGCGACGTCCTCCACGCTCCGCGCCATCGGTCCCAGCTTGTCCATCGTCCACGAAAGCGCCATCGCCCCGGTCCGCGGCACCCGCCCGAAGGTGGGGCGCAGCCCCGTCACCCCGTTGCGGGTGGAGGGCGAGGAGATGGAGCCCAGCGTCTCGCTCCCCACCGCGAAGGCCACCAGCCCCGCCGCCGTCGCCGAGCCCGGCCCCGCCGAGGAGCCGCTGGAGCCCTGGTCTGTCTTCCACGGGTTCTTCGTCGTCCCGCCGAACCAGACGTCGCCCTGCGCCAGCGACCCCAGCGACAGCTTCGCCACCAGCACCGCCCCGGCCTCGTCCAGCCGCTTCACCACGGTGGCGTCCTCGTCGAAGCTCTGCGTCCGGTACGGCGCCGCGCCCCAGGTGGTCGGGTAGCCGCGCACGGCCAGCAGGTCCTTCGCGCCCCAGGGGATCCCGTGCAGCGGCCCCCGGTACCGGCCGCGCGCCAGCTCGGCGTCGCGTTCGGCGGCCTGCCGCAGCGCCCGGTCCTCGGTCAGGGTGACGACCGCCTTCAGCGTCGAGTCGTAGCGGCGCAGGCGGTCCAGGTACATCCGGGTGAGCTGCACCGAGGTCACCCGCCGCTTCCGCACCAGCTCCGCCAGCGTGGTGACGGGGAGGAAGGCCAGCTCGTCCAGCTTCTCCGGGACGACCACGGCCGGAGCGGGCGTGGTGACCACCTCGCTCTTCCCCTCGGGGAGGCGGGTCCCGGGGAGCACCGGGTCGAAGGTCACCGCTGGGGGGACGGCATTAGGGAGGGCGACCTTGTGCAGATCCTCGATCTGCTGCTCCTGCTGCTTCAGCGTGTCCACCATCATCTTCCGCTCCGCCTCGTCGAACTCCACCCCCGCGATCTCGGCGGCGGCGGCGACGGTCTCCGGGGTGATGTCGGCGCCCTCGGCCACCCGCGCCCATAGGACGCCGGGGAGGAGGGTCCCGCTCAGCCCCAGCCCGGCGCAGCGGGCCATGAAGGTACGGCGGTCGGGGTTGCGTGCGGGGGGTGTGGCTTCGCTCATTCGATGCTCGATCGGGAAGGTGAAGGGTGCCGACGGGACCGGCGGCGGAAGCGGAAGAAAAAAGATTTCCCCCCGCGGACCCGGACATTATCTTGGACGAGGATCCCAAACCCGCTCGCGCCATGACCCACGGCACCGACCCGGTTCCGCTCGCCCTGCTCACGCTGCCGGGCCACCACGACGCCCCCGCGAGGGCGGAGCTGGTGTACCTGCCCGCGTCGTGGCGCCTCCCGCGCGCGATGGGGGCCCTGCTCTTCTTCTGGGGGATCCTCCCGCTGGTGGTCTGGGTCCCGCCGCACTACCCGTGGGTCCTGGCGTGCTTCGCCACCGGACTGTACCTGGCCTACAGCTACTGGACAGGGCGCTACCGGGTCCGGGCCTTCACCGGGAGCTGCCCCCGCTGCGAGCGCGAGCTGTCGCTGGCTCCCGGGAGCCGGATCGCCCTGCCGCACACCCTCACCTGCTTCGCCTGCCACTTCGAGCCGCAGCTCTGCGTCACGACGGTGGCCGCCACGGGCGGGGTGGAGCACCGGGACGCCGACTGCGTGGGGCGCTGGGGCATGCGCTGGCTGGCCGACGAGCCGTACCTGGTGTGCGACACCTGCCGCTCGCACCGCCCGGCGACCCCCGAGGCCTGCCTCGCCGCGGAGGCCGAGAACGACCGGGGGGTGCTGCTCGCCCGCCTCACCGTGGAGGGCGACTTCCTCCCCTGAGGTCCCGGTCCGCCGGGGTCAGGCGTCCGCGTCGTCGCGCCCCATCCGCAGCCGCTGCTCGGGGGTGATCTCCCGCCGCCCCGCGAACCCGCCGTCGGTCTCGTGCCAGGCGCGCACCTCGGGCTCGCCCCGCCGCCAGCACAGGTAGACCCAGCGCCCCTCCCAGATGGTGGGGAAGTCCAGCAGCCCGTGCTCCAGCCCGCCCTGCGGAAAGCGGATCCCGCGCCCCGAGATCTCGTCCTCCACGATGCGCTGGATCTCCCTCGCGGCCGCCTCGATCGCGTCCCGGTGCGCCAGGAGCTCGGCGTGGTCGGGGTTCGCCGGCTCCATCAGCTTGTCGCCCCACAGCGCGTCGAGGATCGCGACATGGTCGCGCCGGCGGCGGATCTCGTCGCGCACGTGCTCCAGCTCCCGCAGCACTCCCTCGAGGAGGGGGAGGAGCGCGTTGGCCTCGTCCACGCTGAAGATCCTGCGGGGCATGGTCGCCTCGGGGAAAGGCGGTGCACGGTGTGGTTTCCGCACAGTATACGTTTCCCCCGCCGCGCGGGGAAGCACCCGCGCTCCGACCGAGGCGCGATCAGCGCGCGGACGCTGGCTCCCCCGCGGCCCCTTCGTCGCCTCCCTCCCGCAGCCCGCGCAGCTCGTGCAGGAAGGCACGCGCGGCCGTGTCCAGGGCTCCCCGGGAGCGCAGCTCCGTCACCCCCATCCCCAGGAAGTTCTGCAGCACCCTGCGCAGCCCGGCCTCGGTGGCGTACCCGCAGGCCGACGCTACGCTCTGCGACGTCCGCCCCGGCTGGTCCAAGAGCCGGGCCGCCAGGATGACGCGCACCCAGGCCAGCACGCGGCGCGGCGGGGGAAGGCGCAGGCGCTCGCACCGGCGCATCACCGTGGTCTCCGTCACCCCCAGCGAGGCGGCGAGGTCCGGGGCGTGCCCTCCCGAGCCGATCGCCTCGGCGGCGGCGAAGAGGATCCGGCGCACCCGCCCGGACAGGTAGGCGGGGAGGATCTCCTCCAGCACCGCCTGCAGCACCTTCCCCTGCGCGAAGCGGACGGCGCGCCGGATCCCGGCCGGCGTGTCCTCCATCCCCCGGACGATCACCTCCGACACCCCCCACCGCCCCAGCGTGAGCAGGTGGTCGAGCTGCGCGGGAGTGCCGCCCACCGCGGCGATCACGGGAAGCCAGGAGAACTCCGCGAGGAAGGTCTTCAGCTCCAGGCAGGGGTTCCCGTCGCGGCTTTCCGCGCACGGATCCACGATGGCGACGGCGGTGGGGGCGGCGTCGCGCGCGGTTTCCCGCAGCGAGCGCCAGTCCGCGAGCGTCCAGCAGCTGAACCCTCGCTGCAGGGCGGAGCGGACGGTCTGCTGGAATTCGGGATCGGCGTGGCAGATGAACACCTGCCGGGTGGATTTCGACATCAGGGGTATTTCGGGACCGCTCCTTTCCCATACACTTGTTGACGGGGCACGCGTGAAGGCTAAGGTTACGTGCACACCCCCGCACGGCTCCTCACCTTCATCAAGGAGTTTTTATGCCGTCGAATCGCGCTCCGTGGCTTCTGCTGGCCACCCTCGTCCTTGCCGGGTGCAGTGCCGGCGATCCGATTTCTCCCGACCCTGCGACGGACACCCCTTTCACCAGGAAGACGGAAAGTGCGCCTCTCCCGGGTGCCACCCTCCCGCCGGTTCAGCCGCGCTACGACGGGGGCAACTACATCGGCTCCGGTGTGAGAAGCCTGCTTCCCAGAACAGTGGTAGCTCCGGACACCCTCAAGTTCTCGACGTGAGAGCAGGGGGTAGCTGCTCCGAACTACTCGGCGGCTACCCCGTTCAGCGACCGTACCAGCGCCTCGGCAAGATCATCGGCTGCTTTCTCGTCCCGTGCCCGCCCGACGGAATCCGGGTGGTCCTGCGCGAAGTCCTGGTTCCTTATCCGGGCCAACAGCTCCTCGGCTCTCGCGATGAGATCCATCTCGCCACGGTCCTGGGCCCTTTTCAGGGAAGCTTTCGTGGCTTGCTCCGCGAACGCGTACTCCTTCAGGCAGACGGCGCCGAGCGCGAGCTCCAGGAGAGCGGGGGCCGCTCGCCGTCCAGCGGAAGGGGTTTCGGCAAGCGCCCACGTCTCGTTCCACACCTGCTGGAATCGATTCCGGTCGCCACAGATCGCGGCCGCATGTCCGACGCTCGCGAGAACGTGAATGCGCCGCTGAGGCTCCTGAAGCAGGGGGAGAAGCGCGTTCAGGACCCTGAGCGCCCGCACGGCGTAGCCACGCGCGAGCCAGGAAAACGCGACATCGTGTCCGAGATCCTTTACGCGGGCATTCCCGGGACCATAGGCGGTCGCCGCGCGATGCGCGTACTCCTCGGCACGGGAGAAGCTGTGGTCCTCCACGAGGAGAATGAACAGTTCATGGCAGGCGTAGCCCTCGATCTGGCTCAGGTGGTGCTTGTGGGCCAGCGCCAGGCCCGCCGCATACACCTCCTTTGCCTTCCTGTAATCTCCTTGCAGGTAGTACATGCGGCCCATACCCAGCAGCGCCATCCCCTGGGTTTCGCGGTCCTTCTGCCGCCTCGCCGTGGTCATGGCGTGCTCCAGCCAAACTTCCGCCGCGTCCCACTTCGCGATGTCGCGCGCCAGCTTGCCGGCATAATACGCCTGCCCCGCATCCTGGGGTGTGCACAACCCCGCCGCGGCGGCGAAGTAGAACTGCGTAGC
>JAFAYN010000630.1 GCA_019240375.1 Gemmatimonadota bacterium | reverse complement strand
GCGTTCGTGGTGGCCGCGGCGGTCAGCGGGCTCCTGTTCCTGGTCGTGGGGATCCCGCCCGCGGAGGAGAGTGAGCCGACGCTGCGCCAGCTCGCCGTGCTCGGGCCGCTGTACCTGGGGCTGCTGGTGCTGCTGATGGCGCTGCTGCGGCTGGTGCTGCTGGTTCCGCAGGCGTTCTTCCTCTGGCTGGTGCGGCTGGGGCTGGGCGTGACCGGGGGGGTGGGGCGCGCCCTGGCGGGGGAGCGAGGCGCGGTGGAAGCACGGCCCTTCACGCACGCGGCGCTGCTGGCCGCGGTGGCGGTGCTGGGAGTGTGGGTGATGGTGGCGGTGGCGGCGGGATGAATTTCTAAGTTCTTCTCAATCGACCATCTGCACGGTAATCAAAAGTTTATTCAGGTTCCTATGGTGACGTAAGAAGGATTTTGCGCGTCATTCGGATGCATATGCGAAGTACCCCGGCCGGGGCAGGAAGTGGGCATCTCGTCCACTGCATTCCGAATGAAAAGGAGACGGAAATGTCCGGACCCCGGCACATGGCACGGTGGCTCCCCGCCACCCTGTTGCTCGGCGTATTCGCCGCCTGTTCTGACGTCACCCGCCCTCCCGGCGTCACGGCCGTGGAGGTGAAAGCCCCCAGCGACAGCGTGGAGGTGGGGAAGACCCTCAACCTGGACGCCGTCCCCGTCTCTGCCGACGGGGAGGCGCTCGCGAGGGTGGCCATCACCTGGACCAGCAGCAACGAGAGCGTGGCCTCGGTCGATGCGAGCGGAGAGGTGACGGGGAGGGCAGTGGGCACGGCCCGGATCCAGGCCAGCGCCAGCGGCAAGAGCGGCGAGGTGACCATCCGGGTGATCCCCACCCCCGTCGCCACGGTGAGCGTACTGCCGGACACGGCCACCCTGCTCACGGGGAGCACGCGCCGGCTCGCAGTGGTGCCGAGGGACGCGGCGGGCGGAGAGCTGACCGACCGCGCGGTCGCCTGGTCGAGCGACGACACGGTCGTGGCGAGCGTCGCCGCGGACGGCACGGTGACGGCGCGGGACGCAGGGACCGCCGTCATCACGGCGGAGAGCGGAGGGAAGCGGGGGACGGCGAAGGTCACGGTGGTGTCCCCGCCGGTCCCGGCGCTGCGCCTGGAGCGGTTCACGGGGAGCCAGCTCCCCTATCCCGTGTACCTGACCTCCCCGCCTGGCGACGACCGGCGTTTCGTGGTGGGCGTGAAGGGCCAGGTGTGGGTGGTCGACGGCGACCAGGGCACGCCCGAGCTCTTCCTGGACCTCACGGACCGGGTCGAGCAGGACACGGAGATGGGGATGTACAGCATCGCGTTCCACCCCCGCTACGCCTCGAACGGCTACTTCTACGTCGACTACACGGACCGGAGCGGCCGGATCCGCGTGGAGCGCTACACGGTGAGCCGCGACCTGAACCGCGCGGACCCGGGCTCCATGAAGCAGATCCTCGCCATCGACCACCCCCCGACCCGGGAGCACTACGGGGGGATCATGCAGTTCGGAGCGGACGGGAAGCTCTACGTGGCGGTGGGGGACGGAGGGCACGGGTACTCCGCCAACGCGCAGGACCCGGGGGTGCTCCTGGGGAAGATCCTCCGCATCGACGTGGACGCGGGCGATCCCTACGCCATTCCCGCCGACAACCCCTTCGTCGGTCGGGCCGGCGCGCGGGGAGAGATCTGGGCGCTAGGGCTGCGCAACCCCTGGCGGTTCTCGTTCGACCGCGTGGCCGGGCTCCTGTACGTGGCCGACGTGGGCGAGAACGACTGGGAGGAGGTGAACGTGGTCCCGGCCGGCCAGGGCGGGCTGAACTACGGGTGGGGGCGCATGGAAGGGGCGCACTGCTACCCGCCTGGGGAGAGCACGTGCGACCGGACCGGGCTGGTGCTCCCCGTGCTGGAATATGCCCACCCGGGCACTCCCGGAGAGGCGGCTTCCACGCATCCCGCCGGGTGTTCGATCACCGGGGGATTCGTGTACCGGGGGAGCCGGATGCCCGGTCTTCGCGGGCACTACTTTTACGGGGACCTGTGCAGGGGGTGGGTCCGCAGCTTCCGCTACGAGAACGGGAGGGCGGTGGATCCGCGCCAGTGGTCCTTCCCGGGGCAGAACCTGTCGTTCCTCCTCTCGTTCGGGGAGGATTCCAGGGGAGAGCTGTACCTGTTCCCCTACAGCGGGATCATGTACCGGATCGTGCCGGCGAACTGATTTGTGTAGGCGGCGGGCCGCTCCAGAGCCGGGCCAAACTGCGGCCCGTCTCTTCCGCGGGGCCGGTGAGCCCGCCAAACTGCGGCGGTCTCTCCGGCTCGGAGTGAGCCCCGGAAACAGCCCCGGGTCTCCCTCCGCAACATCACGTGGGAACGGCAGGAAACGGCGGTCCGCGGTTGGGGAGGGCCGCCGCGCAGGGGGAGGGGGTGCTCGTAGGAAAGAGTTGTGGGTGGCGGTGGTGGTAGAAGGGGATGAACTCTTTCCGGAGAGCATCCCCTCTCCCGGAGCCCCGCGCACCGGAGCCCACGAAAGGACAGACAGGGGCGTGCGATGCCGGACCAACCGGCATCGCGCGCCCTCCTGCTTTACTGCACCACCAGCCAGTCCTTCGCGGCCTCCAGGTCGTCGAACGTCTTCAGCACGCGCCTGCTGAACAGCAGGATGGTCCGGTAGATCGCCTGCTGGATCCCTCCCAGCCCCACCACCGCCGAAGCCTTCACGTACGGCCGGTTGTGCTCCACCAGTGCCTTGAGCGCCTGGACCACCTCGGTGTTGTAGCGGGCGTCCTTCACGTGCGTGAGGACCAGGACCGAGCCGGCGGGCTGGCGCGCGACGATCTCCCTCGACCGCTGGATCTCCCGCAGCGCCTCGGCCGCGTCGCGGATCCCGGAGTAGTCCAGCAGGAGGATCCGGCGGCCCTGGTGCTCGATGAAGTGCGTCCGCTCCATGCGTCTGTCGGTCGAAAGGGTCGGGGTCGAGGATCGGAACGGGAAGGCGGGTACAGTATAGAAGGCTCCTCCCGGCTGGACCAGGGCGGGCGGCGCGAGCTTTGCGCTCTGTCCCACGAAGCGTGCGAGCCTACCGACCGGACGGGGAGGGGAACGGGAATGGAAGCAGACCGCTGGGACGTCACCCCGGAAGAGGCGGCGCGGATCCAGGTGGAGCTGCGCGAGCGGCTGGTGCTGGAGCCCCCGCCCGGCTTCGCGCCGCGGAGCATCGGCGGGGCCGACATCTCCTTCGAGCGCGCAGGCGACACCGCCTACGCCGGCGTGGTGGTGATCGGGCTGGACACGCTGGAAACCGTCGACCAGGCCACCGCCACGGCGGAGCTGACCTTTCCCTACGTCCCCGGCTACCTGTCGTTCCGCGAGCTGCCTGCGATCGCGCGGGCGTGGGAGCGGCTGGAGCGGAAGCCCGACGTGCTGGTGTTCGACGGGCAGGGAACCGCCCACCCGCGCCGCTTCGGCGTGGCGTGCCACGGGGGGCTCCTCCTGGACGTCCCCTCCATCGGGTGCGCCAAGTCGATCCTGGTGGGGCGGCACGGCCCCCTGGCCGAGGAGCGCGGCGCGACGGCCGAGATGGTGCACCGCGGGGAGGTCGTCGGGATGGCGGTGCGCACCCGCGCCGGGGTCAACCCGGTGTACGTGTCCCCCGGGCACCGGATGGACCTCGCCACCGCCGTCGATCTGGTGCTGCGCGTCAGCCCACGCTACCGCGAGCCGGAAACCACCCGCCGCAGCCACCGCCTGGTCAACGACCTGCGCCGCGCGCTGGAAGCGGAGAAGTCTACCCGTACGTAAGCCGGAAACGAAATGGCCGCCGAAAACCCGTCCCTGACCCGCCAGCTCTTCAGCGGGAGGATCGACGACTCGATCCTCTTCCCCTACCCGCGCATCTCCGACGACGAGGACCG
>JAFAYN010000220.1 GCA_019240375.1 Gemmatimonadota bacterium | reverse complement strand
CGTTCGGAGGCCACGGAACGGCCGGCGCGCGGATGTACCGCACCGGAGACCGGGTGCGCTGGCTGGCCGACGGGACGCTGGAGTTCCTGGGGCGGATCGACCAGCAGGTCAAGATCCGCGGCTTCCGCATCGAGCCTGGCGAGATCGAGTCGGTGCTGCGGACCCATCGCGAGGTGGGCGAGGCGGTGGTGACCGTGCGCGAGGACACCCCGGGCGACCGGCGGCTGGTGGCCTACGTCACGCCCCGGATCACGGGCCGGATGCCGTCGAGCGGCGACCTGCGCATCCACGTCAAGGATCACCTCCCGGAGTACATGGTCCCCGGCGCCTTCGTGACGCTGGAGTCGCTCCCGCTGACGCCCAACGGCAAGGTGGATCGCCGCGCCCTCCCGGCGCCGGAGCGCGACTCGCAGGGAGCCACCCTGCACGTGGCGCCCCGCGACGCCTTCGAGGAGTCGCTGGCGCAGCTCTGGGAAACGATGCTCGACGTGCGCCCGATCGGGATCACCGACAACTTCTTCGACCTGGGCGGCCACTCGCTGCTGGCGATGCGGCTGGCCGGGCAGATGGAGCGGCTGACCGGGAAGCAGGTCCCGCTCGCCACCTTCATGATGAACCCCACCATCGCGAACCTGGCCGCGACGCTGCGCGACGACGCCGCGTCGGAGCCTTCGCCGCTGGTGGTCATGCAGCCGGCCGGCACCCGCCCCCCGCTCTTCTTCGTGCACCCGGCGGGCGGCCAGGTGATGTGGTACAACTCGCTGGCGCGGCACCTGGGGCAGGACCAGCCCTTCTACGGGCTCCGCGCCCGGGGGATGGTGGAGGGAGAGACGCCGGTGGAGGACGTGCGCGCCATGGCGGCGGAGTACGTCCGGGCCATCCGCGCCGCCCGGCCGAGCGGTCCCTACCGCCTGGGCGGGTGGTCGTTCGGCGGGCTGGTCGCCTACGAGATGGCGTGCCAGCTCCAGGAGCAGGGGGAGCGGGTGGAGTACCTCGTCCTCGTCGACTCGGTCCTCGTCCCCGCCTCCCGCTGGGCGCGCTTCCTCCCGGGAGCGGAGGGCCGGCGGACCCTGCTCCTCCTCCGCACCTTCGCCCGCGAGATGACCGTCGACGCCGAGAAGCTGGGGATCACCCCCGCGACGGTGAAGAAGAAGACGCTGGAGGAGTGGGTCGCCCTGGTCCTGGACGCGGCCAAGGAGGCCGGATCCATCCACCCGAACCAGGAGTTCGGCGAGTTCTGGCGCCTGTTCCAGGTGTACCGGGCCAGCCAGACGGCGATGCACGGCTACCGTCCCGGGGCCTACACGGGCGACGTCGCCCTGGTGCACGCGCTCGACTCCGATCCCACGCACCAGCAGCGCACCGAGGCCGAGTGGCGCCGCCTGGTCGCCGGCACGGTGGACGTCCGCGTCGTCCCCGGCGACCACCACGAGATCGTGCAGGAGCCCCATGTCCGCGAGCTGGCCGAGTGCCTGACGACGGGGATGGCGCGCGCGAGGGGGCGGTGAACGCCCCGCGCCCCGCCGTCCCGCGGCCCATACAGCGATGACTCCGAAGCCGTTTCCCAACCCATCGAGGTGTCCATGAGCGAGATCCAGTTGAAGAACCTCCGCATCGCCGACCCGGCCCGACCGGCGCTGATCCGCCTGGAAGGGCTGAGCAAGGTGTTCCTGACCGAGGAGGTGGAGACCCACGCGCTGGCCGGCGTGGACCTGACCATCGGGCGCGGGGAGTACCTGGCGATCTCCGGCCCCTCGGGGTGCGGGAAGAGCACGCTGCTCTCCATCCTTGGGCTCCTCGACACTCCGAGCGGGGGCGTCTACTCGCTGGACGGGAAGCCGGTCTCCGGCCTGTCGGCCTCGGAGCGGGCGCGGGTGCGCAACCAGGAGATCGGCTTCATCTTCCAGGCGTTCAACCTGATCGGCGACCTGACCGTGTACGAGAACGTCGAGCTCCCGCTCACCTACCGGAAGGTCCCGGCCGCCGAGCGCAAGCAGCGGGTGGAGGAGGCGCTGGCAAAGGTGGGGATGTCGCACCGGACCGGCCACTACCCCTCGCAGCTCTCCGGCGGCCAGCAGCAGCGCGTGGCGGTGGCCCGCGCCATCGCCGGGACGCCCAAGATCCTGCTGGCCGACGAGCCGACCGCGAACCTGGACTCGGCCAACGGCGAGGCGGTGATGGGGCTCCTCCAGGAGCTGCACCGCGAGGGCGCCACCATCTGCATGGTGACGCACGACCCCCGCTACGCCGACCACGCGGAGCGGCAGATCCACCTGTTCGACGGCCGCGTGGTGGAAGAGCACGCGACCCGGGCCGCGGCTCCCCAGCCCCACACGACGGAGGTGATGTGATGGAATCGGTGCTGCAGGACGTCCGCTACGCCGTCCGGGTCCTCCTTCGCAACCCGGCGTTCGCGCTGGTGGCGGTGCTCACGCTGTCGCTGGGGATCGGGCTGACCACCTCGGTGTTCACCCTGCTGAACGCCCTGGTGCTGCGCCCGCTCCCGGTGGCCCGCCCGGCGGAGCTGGTGACGATGGCCGAGGTGTACGAGCAGGGCTTCAACGGCACCCAGTTCTCGTACGACCGGTACCGGGCGTACCGCGACGAGGCCAAGGTGTTCACCACCGGGGTGGTGGCCGCGGGAGCCACCGAGTTCCACGTGGTTCCCACCCAGGGCGCGCAGCCGGGGGTGGTGCTGGGAAGCTTCGTTTCCGGCAACTACTTCGGGACGCTGGGGATCGCGCCGGCCCGCGGGCGCTTCTTCTCGCCGGTCGAGGACGAGGTCCCCGGCGCGAACCCGATCGCGGTGATCAGCTTCGACTACTGGCAGCGGCAGTTCGGGGGGAACCCCGGGGTGATCGGGCAGTCGGTCACGGTCAACGGCCAGCCGCTCACCGTGGTGGGCATCGCCCCCCGCGGCTTCGGGGGGACCACGGTCGCCATCGCCTCCGACCTGTGGATCCCACTCTCGATGTACGCCCAGCTCAACGGCGAGGGGACCACCAAGGCGATGGGCGCCGACGAGAACGGGGTGCAGATGTGGCTCGTCCTGTTCGGGCGCCTGAAGCCGGGGACGAGCATGGAGCAGGCGCAGTCCACCCTGTCCTCGCTCGCCCGGAGCCTCCCCCACGAGGGACGCCGCCGGTCGACGGTGGACCACGTGGAGGTGGAGCGCCTCAGCGGCCTCCCTGCCGACCTACGGGGCGGGATCCTGGGCTTCATCGCCCTGCTGATGGTCACGGCGGGGCTGGTGCTCCTCATCGCCGCGGTGAACGTGGCGGGGATGCTCCTGGCGCGCGCCGCCGCCCGCCAGCGCGAGATCGCCATCCGGCTCGCCATGGGGGCGCAGCGGGTCCGGCTGATCCGCCAGCTCCTCACCGAGGGGCTGGTCCTGTCGGTGCTCGGCTGCGCCGGGGGGATCCTGCTGGCCGTCTGGGTGTCGCGGGTGCTGGCGACCTTCCAGCCCTCCGGGGCGGTGCGCATCTCGCTCGACCTGAGCCTCGACCGGCGGGTGCTCGGCTTCGCGATCTTCCTTTCCCTGCTCGTGGGGATCGGCTTCGCCCTTTTCCCGGCGCTCCAGGCGTCGCGCCCGGACCTGGTCCCGGTGCTCAAGAACGGCTCCTCCGGGGGAGGGAAGCACCGCTCCCGGCTACGCCGTGGCTTCGTGGTGGGGCAGGTGACGGCATCGCTCCTCCTCCTGGTGGTGGCGGGGCTCTTCATCCGGGCGCTGCAGACCGCGCTCTCCACCGACCCCGGCTTCGACCCGGACGGCGTGATGCTCGCCACCATCGACGTGGCCCCGCACGGCTACAACGAGCAGCGCAGCCTGGAGTTATACCGGCAGCTCATGGAGCGGGTGCGCGCCCTCCCGGGGGTCACCTCCGCGGGGCTCTCCTCGTCGGTCCCGCTGAGCCCCAACTTCGACGTGGTGGGGCTCCGGGCGCAGGGGTACGACCCGGCCGACGGCACCCCCGCGCAGGCCGACTACAACGTGGTGGACGACCACTACTTCACCACGCTGCGCATCCCGCTGGTGGCGGGGCGCACCTTCAACGACCAGGACCGGACCGAGACGATCCCGGTGGTGGTGGTGAACGAGGCGCTGGCCCGGCTGGTCTGGCCCGGGGAGAGCGCGCTCGGGAAGTGGGTGATGTTCAACGGCAAGAAGACAGTGGTGGTGGGGGTGGCGCGGAACAGCAAGTACCACCAGATGAACGAGCCGCCGCAGCCGCACCTCTTCCTCCCCTTCTCGCAGCACCCGCAGCCGCGGGTGGTGCTGCACGTCAAGGTGAACGGGAACCCGGGGAACACGGTCGCGGGGCTGCGCCAGGCGGTTCAGGAGCTGGACCGGAGCATCCCCGTGTCCGGGGTGGTGCCGCTGTCGCAGCGGATCAGCAACTCGCTCCTCCCGCAGCGGGTCGGGGCGGGGCTGCTGGGGGTGTTCGGCGGGTTCGGGCTCCTGCTCGCCGCCATCGGGCTGTACGGGATCCTGGCGTACTCGGTGAGCCAGCGCACGTACGAGATCGGGGTGCGGCTGGCGCTGGGGGCGCAGGCGGGGGACGTGTTGCGGATGATCGTTCGGCAGGGGATGGGGATGGTGCTGATCGGCGGCGCGGTGGGGCTGGTGCTTTCTCTGGTCGCCACCAAGCTGCTTTCCGGGGTGGTGTACGGGATCAGCTCGGTGGACCTGCTGACCTACGGCGCGGTGCTGGTGCTGCTGGGTGCTGTGGCGCTGCTGGCGAGCTATCTCCCGGCTCGTCGGGCGGCGCAGGTGAATCCGATGCTGGCTTTGCGTTCCGAGTAGTTTGTTCGTGTGGTGGGGCCGCTCCGGAGCCGGACGATACTGCCGTCCGT
>JAFAYN010000424.1 GCA_019240375.1 Gemmatimonadota bacterium | reverse complement strand
GGCCGGGCCCTCCGCAAGTACTGGAAGCGCTCGGCCGAGGCGTACGCCGACCTCAACGCCCTGCAGACCGAGACGCTGAGCCAGATCCGTACGATCAAGTCGCTGGCCATGGAGCCACACGTCTTCCAGAAGAGCAACGAGGTGCTCGGCCGGGCGATGGGGCTGGAGCTGCGGGCCGGCGCGCTGGGCCAGGTGGTCTCCACGGCCACCGGCCTCCTGCAGACGCTCAACACCGCGCTCTTCACCTGGATCGGGTGGAAGCTGATCCTCGCCGGTGAGATGACCCTGGGCGACTACATCGCCTTCACCGCCTACATCGGGTACTTCAACGGGCCGGTGTCCCGCTTCGTCGGCTTCTTCTCCGACTTCCAGCGCTCGGCGGTCAACTTCGACCGGATGTTCGAGTACCTGGACCGCCCCACCGAGCAGGACCCCGCCACCTCCTACGAGTCCCCCGCTCCCGTCCGGCACCGCATCGTGGGGCGGATCGAGATCGACGACCTTTCCTTCGGCTACACCCCCGACCAGCACGTGCTGCAGGGCGTCACGCTGGGGGTGCCCGCGGGCTCGGTGCTGGCGGTGGTCGGCCAGAGCGGCTCGGGGAAGACCTCCCTCCTCCGCCTGCTTTCCGGGATGGAAAGGCCGACCGGGGGGGGGATCCGCATCGACGGGACGCCCATCGAGCGCATCCCCCTTCCCGACCTTCGCCGCCAGGTGGGCGTGGTCTGGCAGGAGTACAGCCTGCTCAAGGGGACGGTGTGGGAGAACCTCACCTTCGGGGTAGACGAGGTGGACCCGGAGACCGTCTACCAGGCGGCCGAGATCGCCCAGGTGGACGAGTTCATCCGCGCCCTCCCCGACGGGTACGACACCTCGGTGGCGGAGTGGGGGGCGAGCTTCTCGGGGGGACAGCGGCAGCGCCTCGCCCTGGCACGCGCCCTGGTGCGGGAGACCCCCGTCCTCCTCCTGGACGAAGCGACCGCCAACGTGGACCTGCAGACCGAGTCGCGGATCATCCACGGCCTGCTGCGCGAGCTGCACGGGCGGACCATCGTCTTCGTGACGCACCGGGTTTCCACGGCGGTGCACGCGGACCAGATCTGCGTCCTGGACCGCGGTCGGGTGGCGGGGGTGGGGACGCACGACGATCTGGTCCGCGGGTGCGAGACCTACCGCCTCCTACTGGAGTCGGCGGGGGGAGCCGCCGCCGCCCGGAGCTCCGCACCGTGAGGGCGGCGTGATCTCCGTCCCCGGCACGCGTCCGGGCGGGAGCGGCTTCGCACGGGTGGGGCCTGGCGGCTCGGGAGGTCCGCACCCTCCCCGCCTCCCCGACCCGCCGGTGGGGAGCGAGCTGACCGGCCGCCTCCTCCGCCGAGCGGTGAACGTCCTCTTCGCCCTCCTGCTGGTGCTGATGGCCGGCGCGGCGGCGGTGGCGTTTCTGGTGGAGGTGGACGACACGGTGGACGGCTCCGGCGTGCTCCTCCCCCGGCGCGTGTGGCCGGTGCGGGCCATCGAGCCCGGGATCGTGCGGCGCGTCCTGGTCGGCACCGGGGACAGGGTCCGGGCGGGGGAGCTCCTCGTCCAGCTCGATTCGCTGAAGCTCGCCACCGAGCTGGCGCAGCTCCGGGCCCAATACGACTCCCGCCGCATCCAGCTCGACCGCGCCGAGGCCGCGCTCCCCTACGAGCTGCGGCAGAAGAGCGCCGCGCGGGAGGAGTCGGAGGCCAAGCGGCTCGCCGTGCGCGCCGACCTCCGGGAGGCGCTCCTGAACTACTCCGTCCCTGGCGACCCGGACTCGGTCCTGGCCCGTTACCGGCCCGGGAGCCACGTCGTCATCGACCGGACCCTCTCCCAGCTCCGCGTCGCCGACGCGGGGGTGCGGGACGCGGAGGCGCAGGAGGCGCTGGGTGGCCTGGAGGCGCTCGACCTGCGCCGGCAGCGGGCCGAGCTGCGACAGCTCGCGGTGCAGATCCGGTCCACCGAGGAGGAGCTGGCCCGGCTCTCCATCCGGGCGCCTGCCGCGGGGATCGTCGCCACGGAGCGGCTGGAGCGGCTCCCCGGCGCATTCACCCACGAGGGCGACTCGCTGATGGAGATCCTGGAGCCCGGCTCCTGGCGCGCGGACGTGCTGGTTTCCGAGCGGGACGTGCACGAGGTGCACGTCGGCGACCCCGCCCGGGTGGAGATCCGCGCCTTCCGCGCGGCCACCCGGGAGCTCGTGGAGGGGCGCGTGCGCTCCGTGGCCGCCGAGCCGGCGGACGCGGGGACGCAGGGCGCGGCCGGCCCTCCTGCGCCGGGCGACCGCTACCGGGTGACCATAGACCTGGACCCGGCGGCGGTGGAGCGCATCGGCGTGGCGCGGATGCGCATGGGCTACACCGTGGAGGGGAAGATCGTCACCGGGCGCAGGCGGATCGCGGAGATGGTCTGGCGCTACCTGAGGAAACAGACGGGCTGACCGCGCCCCGCTCCGTCCGGGCACGACGACCCGATCCGGCCCCGGGCGGCGCCACCGAGGGTACCGCCCGTTTTCCACCTCGTTCAAAGGGGAGCCGTATGGAGACTACGAGGAAGCTCCGGATCAGCCTGGACGACCTGCGCGTGGAGTCGTTCGAGACCGCTCCGGAGATGGAGATGCCGGTGGGCACCGTCGTCGCGCTGAGCGACGGGTGCACCGACTGCTCGAACTGCAGCGGGTGCTCCAACTGCTCGGCCTGTTCCAACTGCACCGGCTGCTCCAACTGCAGCGGCTGCTCCAACTGCTCCGGCGGCACGTCCAGCTTCTGCCAGAGCATCGACGTCTGGGGATGCTACTGGACGGGCCTTTCCTGACCCCGGGGAGCGCCGGGAGATCCCCGGCGCTCCTTCCGCGTTTCCACCCTCACACCAGAAGGGGAATCGTATGGAGACCACGAGGAAGCTCCGGATCAGCCTGGAGGACCTGCGTGTGGAGTCCTTCGAGACCGTGCCGGAAGCGGAGATGGTGGCGGGGACCGTCGTCGCGCTGAGCGACGGGTGCACGGACTGCTCCAACTGCAGCGGGTGTTCCGGCTGCTCGGCCTGCTCCAACTGCACCGGCTGCTCCAACTGCTCCCAGTGCTCCAACTGCACCGGCGGTACGTCCAGCTTCTGCGGGAACATCGACGTGTGGGGGTGCTACTGGACCCGTCACCTCTCCTGATCCTCGGGGCGCCGGGGGAGTCTCCTCCCGGCGCCCCTCCCGCGGCGGGCCCGGCGGGGACCTCCCGGATCCCCCCCGCGGCACCCGACCCATCCCACCGCCCACGATCCCGTTCATGTCCGTCGAATACGTCCGTCGTGCGCAGGAGATCGCGGCCCAGGTGCTCGCTCAGGCCGTCGAGGTGGAGGACGGCAGCCTCTCGTGGAACCGCGGCTACGGAGCCCGGTTCCAGCGGGTGGACGATGCCGGGATCTTCAACGGACGCATCGGCGAGGCGCTCTTCCTGGCCGCGCTCCACGCCTCCACCGGCGACCCGGCCGCCCGGGAGGCGGCCCTCCGCGCCGTGGCCCCGCTCCGCGCCCGCGTCCGGGCGCCGGGGAGCACGGCGGCCCTGGCGGAGGAGATCGGCTTCGGGCTCACCGGCGTGGGCGCGGTGATCTACGCGCTGGTCAGGATCGGCCGCTTCCTGGACGAACCCGCCCTGCTGGAGGACGCGCGCGCGCTCGCCGCGGGCCTCACCCCCGGGCTGGTGCGGCAGGACGAGAAGCTGG
>JAFAYN010000349.1 GCA_019240375.1 Gemmatimonadota bacterium | reverse complement strand
TGGAAGACGTCCACCAGAAGGACGAGCATCGCCCAGAGCGAAAGCACGATCTCCGGGAGGAGCGCCCAGAAGTAGTCGGTTTGCCGCGTAAGATCGAGTACCATTTTGACGGCCGGCTATGGATTACTGGGGCGCCGAGGCGACGTTGCCGAGGGTCCCGGGCCCCGCCAGGTAGGCGGCGCGGGCGGACTCCATGCTGCTCACCAGGTGCTGCGCCGCGGGCTGCATCCGGTCCAGCACCGGCTTGGGATACAGGCCGAGGTAGACGATCAGGGCCACCAGCGGCGCCAGGATCAGGATCTCGCGGGCGTTCAGGTCCGGGATGTCGCGGTTGGCGCGCGAGCCCAGGGCGTTGAACACCGTCTTCTGCACCATCGGGAGCATGTAGTAGGCGGCGAAGATCACCCCGGTGGAGGCGATCAGCGCCACGTACGGGTGCGAGCGGAAGGTCCCGAGCAGCACCAGGAACTCCGAGAAGAAGCCCGCGGTGCCGGGGAGCCCGACCGAGGCCATCGCCGCGAACACCAGCATCACCGCGAAGACCGGGATGGAGGCGGCCAGCCCGCCGAAGTCCACCAGCTCGTACGAGTGCCGGCGCTCGTACAGCATCCCGAGCAAAAAGAAGAGCATCGGGGTGGAGAGGCCGTGGCCGATCATCACCAGCAGCGCCCCCTGCACGCCCTGCAGGTTGAAGGCGAAGATCCCCAGGATCACGAAGCCCAGGTGGGCCACCGAGGTGTACGCCACCAGCCGCTTGGCGTTGGGCTGCACCGCCGCCACCATCGCCGCGTAGATGATCCCGATCAGCCCCAGCACCAGCGCCGTCATGATCACCGTGTCGCTGGCCGAGGCCAGCGGGAAGAGCGGCATGGCGAAGCGGATGAAGCCGTACGTCCCCATCTTGAGGAGTACCCCCGCCAGGATCACCGAGCCCGCGGTGGGCGCCTGCACGTGGGCGTGCGGGAGCCAGGTGTGGAACGGGAAGACCGGGACCTTGATGGCGAAGGCCAGCGCGAAGGCCAGGAACAGGAAGCCCTGCTCCCGCGGGCTGAGCATCCCGTTGGTCTGGAGGAAGTCGTAGTACGAGAAGCTCGGCACCCCGTGCACCTGCTGCGTCTTGAAGAACAGGTACAGGATGGCCACCAGCATCAGGAGCGAGCCCGACGCCGTGTACAGGAAGAACTTGACCGAGGCATAGATCCGCTCCTTGCCGCCCCAGATCCCGATCAGGAAGTACATCGGGATCAGCATCATCTCCCAGAACACGTAGAACAGGAACATGTCCAGCGAGACGAACACCCCCACCACGCCGGTGGTGAGCGCCAGCAGCATCGCGTAGAACCACTTCTGCCGGTCGCGGATGTAGGTCCACGACCCCAGCACCATCAGCGGGAGGAGCAGGGTGGTCAGCAGGACCATGTACAGCGAGATCCCGTCCATCCCGATCCGGTAGAAGATCCCCCAGTCGGGGATCCACGCCGCGGCGACGCAGTTCTGCATCGGCGCGTTGATCGTTTCCTGCCCCGGGACCATCGCCCCGAACTGCATCGGCTGCGCGCAGGTGCCGGTCGCGTCGAACGTCCAGAGCAGCGGGAGCGAGACCAGGAACTCGATGATCCCCACCCACAGCGCCACCTGCCGCGCGTTCCGGTCGCCCGCCAGGAACGCCGCGACGGCGCCCACCAGCGGGAAGAAGATCAGGAAGGTGAGGATCGCGTGACTGTGATAGAACGATTCCATTGCCGTTCGCGCGTCAGAGTGCCACGAAGGTGCCCAGTACCACCAGCACCCCGACGATGATGACGAAAGCGTACGTGTTGAGCTGCCCGGTCTGCAGGCGCCCGGCGGCGAGCCCCAGCCCCTGCGCCAGCCGTCCGAAGAAGTCCACCAGCCCGTCGATCACGGTGCGGTCGAAGGCGGCGTAGAAGCGGGAGAGCGCGCCCACCGGCCGGACCACGATCCGGTCGTACAGCTCGTCGATCCAGTACTTGTTGTACAGGAGGCGCTGCGCGCCGTTGCGATAGCTGGGTTCCTGGTCGGCGGTACCCAGCCTGCGGCTCCCCAGCAGCGTCCAGGCGAGCGCCAGCCCGCCGAGACCGATCACGATGGCGAGCAGGATCGGCCATGCCTGAGGCTGCGCCTCCGACACCTCGCCCAGGTTGGCGTGCGCCACCTGCTCCGCCCCGGCGATCACCGGGTGCAGCCAGTGGTGCAGCGCCTCGCCCTGCCCGAAGTTGAACCAGCTCACCACCGGCGTCTCGGGCTCCACGTTCAGCAGGCCGCCCAGCGTGGAGGCCGCGGCCAGCACCACCAGCGGAAGGGTGAGCGTCCAGCTCCCCTCGTGCAGGTGCTTCCGCTCCTCGGCCCCGGTGCGGTTCTCGCCGAAGAAGGTGTAGATCATCATGCGGCCCATGTAGAAGGCCGTCATGAACGCGGCGATGGAGAGCGTCCCGCCGATGAAGCCCATCCACGCCGTCCCCTCGATCCCGAAGAGCGTCCCGTGCGAGAAGGGCGAGTACCCCTTCGCACCGGCCCAGGCGGCGCCGATGATCTCGTCCTTGGAAAAGAAGCCGGCGAAGGGGGGGACGCCCGCGATGGCGAGCGTCGCGAGCCCCATGGTCACGAAGGTGATGGGGAGGTACTTCCTCAGCCCGCCCATGTTGCGCATGTCCTGCGCGTCGGCGTGGGAATGCGTGGCGTGCAGCGCCTCGTGCATGGAGTGGATCACCGCGCCCGAGCCGAGGAAGAGGCAGGCCTTGAAGAAGGCGTGCGTCATCAGGTGGAAGACGCCGGCCACGTACGCACCCATCCCCACCGCCGCGAACATGAAGCCGAGCTGCGAGACGGTGGAGTAGGCCAGCACCTTCTTGATGTCCCACTGCTGCAGGCCGATGGTCGCCGCGAAGATCGCGGTGAGCGCCCCGACCACCGCCACCACCAGCGACGCCGTCGGCGCCAGGGTGAAGAGCACCGAGGAGCGGACCACCAGGTACACGCCCGCGGTCACCATGGTGGCCGCGTGGATCAGCGCCGACACGGGCGTGGGGCCTTCCATGGCGTCGGGGAGCCAGACGTAGAGCGGGAACTGGGCCGACTTGCCGAACGCCCCGAGCATGAGCAGGAAGGGAACCCAGTTGAGGGCCGTCTGCTGGATGGCCGGCACGGTGGCGCGCACGGTCGGGTCGCTGCTGCTGAGTTTGAGGAAGGCGTCGCGGGCCATCTCCAGCACACCGGTGCTCGTGCCGGGGCC
>JAFAYN010000318.1 GCA_019240375.1 Gemmatimonadota bacterium | reverse complement strand
CGAGACCGAGGGGCTGATCGGCTTCTTCGTCAACACGCTCGTCCTGCGCGGCGACCTCTCGGGAGCCCCCTCGTTCCGCGAGCTGCTGGCGCGCGCGCGGGAAGCCACGCTGGGCGCGTACCAGCACCAGGACCTCCCCTTCGAGCGGCTGGTGGAGGAGCTGCACCCGGAGCGCAGCCTGACGCACACCCCGCTCTTCCAGGTGATGTTCAACCTGGAGAACGCCGGGTCCGACGGCGGGCTCCGCCTGGGCGACCTGCGCATGGAACCGCTCCCCACCGGCGACGGGATCGCGCAGTTCGACCTGCACCTGTCGCTGGTGGAAGGGGGGGAGCGGATCGGTGGGACGCTGCGCTACCGCTCCGACCTGTTCGAGGCCGCCACCGTCGAGCGCATGGTGGGGCACCTCCTCCGCCTCCTGGAAGGGGTGCTGCACGCCCCGGACGCCCCGCTTTCGCGGATTGCGCTGCTGGGGAGCGGGGAGCGGGAGCAGGTGGTGGAGCGGTGGAACGCCACCGCGCGGGAGTACCCGAGGACCACCGTCCACGAGCTGTTCGCGGCGCAGGCGGCGCGCACCCCCGAAGCCGTGGCGCTGGCGTACGAGGGCGGCCGGCTCACCTACCGGGAGCTGGAAGCGCGCGCCGACCGGCTGGCCCACCTCCTCCGGGAGCGCGGCGTGGGCCCCGAGACGCGGGTGGGGGTGTGCATGGAGCGAGGCCCGGAGCTGGTGGTCGCCCTGCTGGGCGTCCTCAAGGCGGGCGGCGCCTACGTCCCCCTCGATCCCGGCTACCCGGAAGAGCGGCTGGCGTACATGCTGGCCGACAGCGCGGTGGCCGTCATCCTCGCGCAGGGGCACCTTCGCGCGAAGGTGGCCGGGCACGCGGCGGAGGTGATTGCCCCCCTCCCCCGGCCCCTCCCCCACGAGGGGGGAGGGGAGCACTACGGTGCTTCCGTATCGGATGCCTTCCCCCAGAATTGGGGGAAGGTGGCGAGCCTAAGCGAGCCGGATGGGGGCGTACTGAGCCCGGGCATCGCAGGCCCTCACCCCGGCGCTTCGCGCCACCCCTCTCCCAATTCTGGGAGAGGGGAGAACTACAGTGACGATGCAGTTCAAGCCCCTCCCCTGCTTGCGGGGGAGGGGTTGGGGAGGGGGCTCTCGGGGCCTACGCCCGAAAACCTCGCCTACGTCATCTACACCTCCGGCTCCACCGGGCGTCCCAAGGGGGCGATGAACGAGCACGGGGGCGTGGTCAACCGGCTCCTGTGGATGCAGGAGGAGTACGGGCTCACGCCCGGCGACGTGGTGCTCCAGAAGACACCGTTCAGCTTCGACGTGTCGGTGTGGGAGTTCTTCTGGCCGCTGCTGACGGGTGCACGCCTGGTGCTGGCGAAGCCGGAAGGGCACCGAGACCCGGCGTACCTGCGGGAGGTGATCGAGGCCGAGGGGGTCACCACCCTGCACTTCGTCCCCTCCATGCTGCGGGCCTTCCTGGAGGAGCCGGGGGTGGAGCGGTGCGCGAGCGTGCATCGGGTGGTGTGCAGCGGCGAAGCGCTCCCCTTCGAGCTGCAGGAGCGCTTCTTCGCGCGCCTCCCCGGGGCGGAGCTGCACAACCTGTACGGCCCCACCGAGGCCGCCGTGGACGTGACCTTCCAGCGGTGCGCGCCCGGCGAGCCGGTGACCATCGGCCTCCCGGTGGCGAACACGCAGGTCCACCTCCTGGACCGTGCCCTGGAGCCGGCGCCGGTCGGCGTCCCCGGCGAGCTGCACATCGGCGGGGTGCAGGTGGGGCGCGGCTACCTGGGGCGCCCGGAGCTGACGGCCGAGAAGTTCGTCCCCGATCCGTTCGGAAGGGAGCCCGGAGCGCGCCTGTACCGCACCGGCGACCGGGCGCGGCGGCGGGCGGACGGACGGATCGAGTACCTGGGGCGGATCGACCAGCAGGTGAAGGTGCGCGGTTTCCGCATCGAGCCCGGCGAGATCGAGGCCGCGCTGGAGTCGCACCCGCGGGTGCGCCAGGCCGCCGTGGTGGTCCGGGAGGACACGCCGGGCGACCCGCGCCTCGTCGCCTACCTCGTCGTGGAGGGGGAGGTGCCCGCCGCGGGTGAGCTGCGCGCCCACCTGGGGACCCGCCTCCCGGAGCACATGGTCCCCTCCGCCTTCGTGGCGCTGGAGTCGCTCCCGCTCACCCCCAGTGGGAAGCTGGACCGCCGCGCCCTCCCCGCGCCCGAGGGCGCGTCCGGTGGCGAGTACGAGGCCCCCCGCAGTGAGACCGAGCGCGTTCTGGCCGAGGGGTGGGCCGAGGTGCTGGGGGTGGAGCGGGTGGGGGTGCACGACTCCTTCTTCGACCTGGGCGGCCACTCCCTGCTGGGGACGCGGGTGATCTCGCGCGTGCGGGAAGCGTTCGGGGTGGAGCTGCCGCTGCGCGCGCTCTTCGAGGCGCCCACGGTGGCGGGGCTCGCCGAGCGTGTCGAGGAGGCGCTGCGGCCGGAGGAGGACGACGAGCCGGCCCCCGGGGAGCACGCGTCGCTCTCCGCCCGGGAGCTCCTCCTGCGCAAGCGGCGGGCGGAGCGGAGGCGCGCAGAGCCCGCGATCGTACGGCGGACGGGGGACGGCCCCGCGCCGCTCTCCTTCGCGCAGCAGCGCCTCTGGCTGGTGGACCAGCTCGAGCCGGGGAACCCCGCCTACCACATGCCCTCGCCGCTGCGGGTGCGCGGCGCGCTGGACGTGGAAGCGCTGGAGCACGCCCTCGCGGAGATCGTGCGGCGGCACGAGTCGCTGCGCACCCGCATCGTCACGCACGGAGACGAGCCGGGGCAGGTGGTGGACCCCATGTGTCCCGTGCGGCTCCCGACCG
>JAFAYN010000310.1 GCA_019240375.1 Gemmatimonadota bacterium | reverse complement strand
ATCCGCACCCGGTCGAGCGCATCGGCCTGCACGCGGACACCCGGGGCCGTGGCGACCATCTCGCCGACCGGTGAGCCCGCCCCGTTCAGCCCCTCCACGCGCAGCCCCTGGCAGGTGTAACAGAACTCCAACAGCAGCGGCTCGTCTCCGCCCGCGCGCGAGTGCACCACCACCCGGGCGATCGGCTCGTTCGCCTTCAGGTACACGAAGCCCGGCGTAAGGGGGGGAACCGCGAGCGGGAGGGTGATCACCACGCGCCCCGCGGCGTTGTACCCTTGCACGGTCGCCTCGCTGGCGCCCTGCATCATCCTCAGCTCCACCGACAGGGCGGCGCAGGGCACGTCCACCTGGAGCCCGGCGCCGCAGCCGAGCCCGCGCCCGCCGACCACGCGCTGCACCACGTTGCTGGCGGGCGCCGGCGTTCCGTTGCCCTGCAGCACCGTGAACGCCACGCCCCCCAGCGACCGCGGATTGGGGCCCGCGCCGGTCGGGAGGTTCACGAACGAGACGCAGCGGCGCACCGGCTCGGCGGCGGCTCCCGCGATCACCACCTCCGCCGCGCGCGTCCCCGGCGGCACCCCGATCACCACCTGGGCGGGGCCGCCGTCCGCCGGGGCGAAGCACAGGGCCTGGGTGAGGCCGTCCACCGGCGGGGCCAGGTGGGTGACCACCGCGGCCGGCGGGTCGGCCCAGGTGAGCGTGATCCCGCTGCCGCCGGGGTCGGTCCACACGGAATGGATCTCCGTGCCCGCTGGCAGCGTCTCGAAGCCGCAGCACACCCTGCGCTCCGGGGGCGGCGGCACACAGGGGTAGCCCGGGAAGGCGCCGGTGAACCACTCGTTCCACCCCTCTCCCGAGTGGCGGGTGTAGTCGAACGGGGTCTTGGACCAGAGCCAGAGCTTGGTGTTGGCCACCGCCGGGCTCCCGCCGCCGGACGGGAGCTGCGGGACCGGGGCCCACGAGCCGTAGAGCTCGGCCACGCCGCTCCTGGGCGGCTTGCACGCCACCTCGCTCCACCCGCCGGGCGTCCCCGGGGTCCACTTCTCCAGCGCGATCTCGTTCAGGGAGAAGCGGGCCCGCGCCGAGCCCTGGTTGCGGGTGGGGTCGCCCAGCCACTCCCACCCGGCGGGTGAGGCACCGGGAAGGACCGGCTGCGGGTTCACCCCCACCCCCGCGTCGTCGTGCACCGCCCGGCCGAAGGTGAGGTGGGGGCGCGCGTCCAGCGGCACCACCGGCACGCCCGACGGCGCCGCCCCGGGGGTGGGCCCGTCGATGAAGGAGTCGCCGTCGCTGTCGTAGTTTGGCAGGAGGAGCGTGCCGCGCGGCAGCGGCCAGCTGGTGGTGACCTTGAAGTGCTCGACCGCCACCTCCTGCAGCGGCAGCGGGATCGACGGCGGGTCGGGGCGGGGGCCCCACTCCAGCGAGAAGTCGACCTCTACGTCCTTGAACGGCTTCGGCAGGTCGAAGCTGACCGCGATGTCGAAGAGGAGGTGGAAGGGGTCGAACACGTCGGCGCTGGCGCGCGCGTCCACGGTGAGCGAGAAGCCGAACTTGAACACCCGCGCCTCCATGGCGCCGTGCAGCCACACCTCGGCGAAGAGGTGCGCGGGCTTCCAGTTGAGCACCGCGTTGGCCTCCATGAACGCCTCGATCCCCAGCTTCAGCGGCCCCACGTTCAGGTGCTTGACGTAGCCGATCCACGCGCCGGTCTGCAGCCGGCGGGCGTCGATCATCAGGTACGCGTTGGCGTTGAAGAGCTTGAAGATGGTGGCCTGGATGCGCTTGGCGCGCGGCTCCCGCTCGCCCAGGTACAGGTGCCACGCCAGCGGGTCGTGGAAGTTGTAGTACGCCTCCATCCCCCCGGCGATGTCCACCAGCTCGCCCTGCTTGCCGTACTTGTAGCGCGCGTCCAGCCCGATCAGCAGCTCGCCCGCGCGGCCGTCCAGCACGGCCAGCGAGCGGAAGAGCGGCTCCCCGGCGTCGAGCTCGGTGCGCTTCTTCAGCAGGTTGGCCTTCCCCTCCAGCAGGATGATGGGGCCGGGGAGCACCACCACCAGCAGCAGCTTGCCGTTGAAGGCGTAGCCGTTGTCCGACATGGTGCCGATGGTGCACCCGGCGCCGAAGGCCAGCGAGCCGGGGGCCGGGTCCCACTTGGTCTTCAGCTGGGTGACGCCGGGGGCCGGGGCGCGCTTGTACCACCCTTCGTACCACTCCTCGTCCACGCTGCTGGTAGGGTGGAAGGAGTTGGGCAGGGCTCCCTTGTTGGGCTCCATCGACAGCGCGAAGAGCCCCGCGAAGCCGTAGAAGGCGACCCCTGTGGAGGCCAGCGGGATCCCCGAGGGGAGCTGGACGTCCACGTAGATGGCGAAGAAGCGGTAGCTCCCGCGCACCCCGCTGGCCGAGCCGACGACGAGGGTGGCGCTGATGGTCAGGTCCAGCGCGGTGAACTTCAGCAAGATGCTGCCGTCGAAGCGCTCGACGGTCTCGGTGCCCCCGGCCACCTGCACCTGCACCGGGCCCGAGTACGACACCTCGCCCTTGAAGCGCAGCACCTCGGGGATCTCGAACTCCACCCCCACCCCGCCCAGCGTGATCTTCTTGCTCCCGTCGTCGTACCACGTCAGGCGCAGCCCCTCCACCGAGGCGCCGGCGGGGAACGAGTCCACCAGCGACAGCGCGCCCGAGAAGCCGATCCACTTCCCCCCGTCGTCGGTCTTGCCGAAGCCGAGCTTCGTGATCTCCAGCGCGAAGCCGTGGAAGTCGAGCGAGTACTGGCTGGGCAGGTTGATCCAGCCGCCTTCCAGGCGCACGTGCCCCTTGCTGTCGATGGAGAGCTCCTTCACCACGAACCCCGGCCAGTTCAGCCCCCCGAAGAGCGGGGTGAGCGTCCCGCTGAGCCGGGCGGTGAACACCCCGTCGTCGATCGCGAAGCCGATGCTGTCGAGGGTGATGCTCAGCAGGCCGGGCTTGATGAGCGTCACCAGCCCCGCCGCGTACGCGGCGCCGGCCGGCTGCACCGCCGAGAGCGCCACCTTGAAGCCCCCCTCCAGCCCGATCGAGAGCTCGACCGCCACCGGGGTGTCGAAGAAGGGGAGGACCAGCATCCCGGTGAGGCTCGACTCGACCAGCGCGTTCTGCCGGAACTCGACGGCCACGTCCTGCAGGCCGAAGGGGATGCCGAACAGCTCGCCGGCCCCGTTTCCCGAGAAGGTGTTGGTGGTTGCCTGGAAGACAGGGGTGTAGTGCGCCTCCAGCCGGCCGCTCACCCCGCCGGTGCCTATCACCGCGTTTTTCAGGACCAGGTCCGCCGGCACCAGGGCCGGGAGCCCCTCGGGGAGCTTCACCGTGGCCTGGCCGATGTAGACGCCCAGGAAGCTCTCGTCGAACCCGGCGGCCAGCACCTCGGGAAGCGCCTCGGTGCGCGAGAAGTCGAGCTTGACGTCGCTCGCGGCGATGATCACCCCGGAGTCGGCGATCATCACCGGGGTGAGCTCGAAGGCGTCGAACCCGGTGATCGCCACGTGGAAGTTGCTGTCGATGGAGACGAAGCCCTCCACGCGGATCTCGGCGAACTGCGCCGCCGGCGGGGTTCCGTCCAGCGAGGCGGGCTTGAGGACGTCGGGGGGAAAGCGCAGTGAAAGGC
>JAFAYN010000288.1 GCA_019240375.1 Gemmatimonadota bacterium | reverse complement strand
TGCAGGTCGGCTACTGGAAGGAACGCCTGACCGGGGCCCCGCCGCTCCTGGAGATCCCCACCGACCGCCCGCGCACCGGCACCGTCGGCGCGCGGCAGGGCGTGTACGGCTTCACCCTGGGCGCCGGGACCGCGGCGGCGCTGCGCGAGCTGTCCCGGCGCGAGGGGACGACGCTGTACATGACGCTGCTCGCCGCCTTCCAGGCGCTGCTGGCGAAGCACTCCGGGCAGGACGACGTGGTGGTCGGAACGCCGACCGCCGGGCGCAACCGGCTGGAGGTGGAGGGGCTGATCGGCTTCTTCGTCAACACCCTGGTGCTGCGCGGCGACCTTTCGGGCGACCCGACCTTCGTGGAACTGCTGGCCCGCGTCAGGGAAGCGACGGTGGGCGCCTTCGCGCACCAGGACCTCCCCTTCGAGAAGCTGATCGACGAGCTGGGCGTGGAGCGGAGCCTGACGCACACCCCGCTCTTCCAGGTGATGTTCTCGCTGCGGAACACCGAGCGCGGCGAGCTGAAGCTGGGCGAGGTACGGACGACCCCGCTCCCGATGCACGCCGAGGCCGCCAAGTTCGACCTGAGCCTGGACCTGGCGGAGAGCGGCGACGAGATCCTCGGCTCGTTCGGCTACCGCGCCGACCTGTTCGAGCCGGCGACCGTCGCGCGCATCGCGGAGCACTTCGTCCGGGTGGTGGAGTCCGCCGTCACCGCGCCGGAGCGGCGCCTGTCGCGGATCGAGCTGCTGGGCGAGGCGGAACGGCACCGGCTGCTGGTGGAGTGGAACCCCGCCCCGTCCGAAGCTCCGCGCGCCTGCGTCCACGACCTCGTGTCGGCCCAGGCCGCCCGCACCCCGGACGCGCTCGCCGTCACGGTGGGCGCCGAGTCGCTGACCTACGCCGAGCTGGAGCGGCGCTCCAACCAGCTCGCCCACCACCTCCGCGCCCGCGGTGTCGGCCCTGAGACGCTGGTGGGGATCTGCCTTGACCGCTCCGCCGACCTGCCCGTCGCCGTCCTCGCCGTGCTCAAAGCCGGGGGCGCCTACGTCCCGCTCGACCCCACCTACCCGGCCGAGCGCCTGGCTTTCGTCCTCCGCGACAGCGGTGCCGCCCTCCTTCTCGCCCACTCGCACCTCACCGGGCGTCTGCCGAAGACCGGCGTCGAAGTCTTCGCGCTGGACACCGCGTGGGAGCAGGTCGCGCTGGAGAGCGCGGAGTCTCCGTCCGTGCAGGTCCGCCCGGAGCAGCTGGCGTACGTGATCTACACCTCCGGGAGCACCGGCACGCCCAAGGGGGTGCGCGTCGAGCACCGCAGCCTGGCCGCCACGCTGCAGGCCGCGCAGTCCGCCTTCGGCTTCGGCCCCGGCGACGTGATGCCCTCGCTGGCCAGCTACGCCTTCGACATCTGGCTCTTCGAGACCCTGCTCCCGCTCTCCCACGGCGCCGCGGTGCGCCTGGTCCCCGTCGCCAGCGTAGCCGACATGCAGGCGCTGGCGGCGGAGCTGCGGGACGCCACGCTGCTGCACGCCGTCCCCGCGCTCATGCGTCAGGTGGTCGAGCAGGTGGGCCGCCTCCCGAAGCTGCGCCAGGCTTTCGTCGGCGGCGATGCAGTGCCGCCCGCCCTGCTGGAGGCGATGCGCTCCGCCTGGCCCGCCGTGCGGCTCAACGTGATGTACGGCCCCACCGAGGGGACGATCATCTGTGCCAGCCACACGGTGCGCGCCGACGAGCCGCTGTACGGGCAGATGGTCGGCAGCCCCCTGGGGAACGCGGCGCTCTACGTCTGCGACGCCCGCGGAGAGCTGGTGCCGGTCGGCGTGCCCGGCGAGCTGTGGATCGGGGGGGCGAGCGTGGCGCGCGACTACCTGGGCCGCCCCGAGCTGACGGCCGAGAAGTTCGCCTCCGATCCCTTCCGCGCGGAGCCGGGGGCGCGGCTGTACCGGACGGGCGACCGGGTGCGGTGGCGGGAGGAAGGGACGCTGGAGTTCCTGGGGCGGATCGACCACCAGGTGAAGATCCGCGGGTTCCGAATCGAGACGGGAGAGATCGAGGCCGTGCTCGCCCTGCACCCGCGGGTGCACGAGGCCGTCGTGGCCGTGCGGGAGGACGCGCCGGGAGACCGGCGGCTGGTGGCGTACGTGACGGCGGTGGAAGAGAAGCCGGAGGGGGCGGAGCTGCGCGGGTTCCTGCGGGAGCGGGTGCCGGAGTACATGGTGCCTGCGGCGTTCGTGGTGCTGGACCGGCTGCCGCTGAACGCCAACGGCAAGGTGGACCGGCGGGCGCTCCCCACGCCGGAAGCACAGGGAGGGGCGGGGGCGTACGAGGCGCCGCGGAGTGAGCGGGAGCGCGTGCTGGCGGAGGTGTGGCAGGGAGTGCTGCGGGCGGAGCGCGTGGGAGTGCACGACAACTTCTTCGAGCTGGGCGGCGACTCCATTCTCAGTATCCAGGTGGTCGCCCGTGCCCGCGCGGCGGGGGTGCACCTGACTCCTCGCCAGCTCTTCGAGCACCCCACCGTGGCCGAGCTGGCGCGGGCCTGCGGAGGGGCGGAGGAGGTGCGGGCGGAGCAGGAGGCGGTGAGCGGGGCGGTGGAGCTGACCCCGATCCAGGCCTGGTTCTTCGACCGGGAGATCCCGGAGCGCCACCACTTCAACATGTCGCAGCTCTTCGCCGTGCGGGAGCCGCTGGACGTGCCGGCGCTCGAGCGCACGGTAGCCGCGCTGGTGGAGCACCACGACGCACTGCGCATGCGCTTCGCCGCGGAGAGCGGCGCCTGGACACAGCACAATGCGGGGACCGGGGGCGCGGCGCCGCTGGAGCGGATCGACCTGTCGGCGCTCCCGGAGGAGGAGCACACGGCGGCCCTCCAGCGCGAGGCCTCGCGTATGCAGCGGGGGCTGGACCTCGGGGCGGGGCCGCTCTTCCGGGTGGGGTACTTCGACCGGGGCCAGGGGCGGAGCGCGCGGCTGCTGATCGTGGCGCACCACCTGGTGATCGACGGCGTGTCGTGGCGCGTGCTGCTGGAGGACCTGCAGACCGCTTACGTACAGGCGGTCCGCGGCGAGGCCGTCGCCCTTCCGCCGAAGACGACCTCCTTCCGGCGCTGGGCCGAGCGCCTGGCCGGGCACGCGCGCACCGGAAGCTTCGACACGGAGCTGGCCTACTGGAGCACGGACGAGCGACGGGCCATCGCCCCCCTCCCGGTGGACTTCGCGGACGGCCGGGAAGCGAACACGGAGGGGAGCACCCGCAGCGTCGCCGTGGCGCTCTCCACCGAAGAAACGCAGGCGCTGCTGCAGGAGGTGCCGAAGGCGTACCGCACGCGGATCGACGACGTGCTTCTCGCCGCCCTAGCCCGCACGGTGCGGGAGTGGACCGGCGCGCCGCGCGTGCTGGTGGACCTGGAAGGGCACGGGCGCGAGGAATTGTTCGACGACGTGGACCTGTCCCGCACCGTCGGCTGGTTCACCACCGTGTACCCGGTGCTCCTCGACCTGGGCGGCGCCACGGACGAGGGCGGGGCGCTGAAGGCGGTCAAGGAGCAGCTCCGCGCGGTCCCGAACCGCGGCATCGGCCATGGCGCGCTGCGCTGGCTGGGCGGTGACGCGGCGCGCGAGACGCTGGGCGCCCTCCCCGGAGCCGAGCTGCGCTTCGAGTACCTGGGCCAGTTCGACGGGACCCTCACGGACGATTCGCTCCTCGCCCTGGCGCCGGAGCCGGCCGGGGCGGCGGTGAGCCCCCTCGGCCGCCGCACGCACCTGCTGGCCCTGGGCGGCGCGGTGACGGGCGGACGCCTGCGGATGAACTGGCGCTACAGCGAGGCGCTGCACCGCCGCGAGACGGTCGAGGAGCTGGCGGAGCGCTTCCTGGCCGAGCTGCGCGCCCTGATCGCCCACTGCACGTCGGACGGCGTCGGCGGCTTCACCCCCTCCGACTTCCCGCTGGCAGGGCTGACCCAGCCCG
>JAFAYN010000620.1 GCA_019240375.1 Gemmatimonadota bacterium | reverse complement strand
CCGCCTCGAAGTACAGCTCCGCCCCGCACCCCCGCCCGAAGGCGAGGACGCGGGTCAGGCTTTCCTGCAGCTCCGAGTAGCGCGGATGGCCGATGACGCCGACCCGCACCGGGCCGGCGCCGCTCACGGGGTCAGGCGCTCTCAAGGAGCGGCTGGCGCTTGCCCTCTCCCACCAGCACCCGGGCCTGCTGCGCGATCCCTTCCGCGGTCAGCCCCAGCTCCCCCAGCAGCTCGGCCCGCTCGCCATGCTCCACGAAGCGGTCCGGGAGCCCCATCGAGGCACCCCGCACCTCCGGCCACTCCCCGCCGATTCGCTCCCGCACGAAGGCGCCGAAGCCGTTCACCACCGTTCCCTCCTCCACCGTCAGCACGTGGGTGTGCGCCGGGAAGAGCCGGGCGAGAGTGGCCTCGTCCAGCGGCTTGATGAAGCGGGCGTTGACCACAGTGGCACTCACCCCCTCGCGCGCCAGCAGCTCCGCGGCTTCCAGCGCCGGGTGCACCATGCTCCCCGTCGCCAGGATCGCCAGCTTGCGCCCCTGCCGGAGCGTTTCCCAGGTGCCGTACGGGACCGCCGGGATCTCGGCGACGGGGCGGACCGGGGCGGGAACGGAGTCGCGCGGCCAGCGGATGGAGAAGGGGCCGCCCTGGTGCTCGATCCCCAGCCGCAGCAGCCCGATCATCTCCTCGCCGTCCCTGGGCGCGGTGATGGTCATTCCGGGGATGGCGAGCAGGTAGGCGATGTCGATCCCGCCGTGATGGGTGGGACCGTCGTCGCCGGCGATCCCCGCGCGGTCCATGCAGAACACCACCGGGAGGTCCTGCAGCGCCACGTCGTGGACGATGGAGTCGTAGGCGCGCTGGAGGAAGGTGGAGTAGATCGCCACCACCGGCCGGATCCCCTGCGTCGCCAGCCCCGCGGCGAAGGTGACCGCGTGCCCCTCGGCGATCCCCACGTCGAAGAAGCGCTCGGGGTGCGCCTTCTCGAACACGTCGGTGCTCGTCCCGGTGGACATGGCGGCGGTGATCGCCACCACCTCCGGGTACTCGCGCGCCAGCTCGGTCAGCGCCTCGCCGAAGACGTTCTGGTAGCGCGGGAGCCCGCCCGCCGACTTCTTGAGCTGCGTGCCGGTAGTCTTGTCGAAGCCGCCGCCCGCGTGCCACTTGACCTGGTCGGCCTCGGCGGGGGCGAACCCCTTCCCCTTGGTGGTGACCACGTGCACCAGCCGCGGCCCGTCCATCTTGCGGACCTCCTCGAAGGTCCGGAGGAGCTGCGGGAGGTTGTGCCCGTCCACCGGCCCGACGTAGCGGAAGCCCAATTCCTCGAAGAGCATACCCGGGACGAACATCCCCTTGACCGCGTCGTCGGCGCGTACGGCGAAGTGCTCCACCATCTCCCCGATGGTACCGAAGCGCGGGGCGGAGTGGACCAGCTTCTTCAGCTCCTGGCGCACCCGGTTGTAGACCTTGGAGGTGCGGACGTTGGTCAGGTACTTGTGCAGCGCCCCCACGTTGGGGGAGATGGACATCTGGTTGTCGTTGAGGACGACCACCAGGTCGCGGTCGGTGTGCCCGGCGTTGTTCAGCGCCTCGTAGGCGAGCCCGCAGGTCATGGAGCCGTCGCCGATGACGGCGATCACCTCGAAGTCTTCCTTCTTGAGGTCGCGCGCGGCGGCGATCCCCACGGCGGCGGAGATGGAGGTGGCCGCGTGCCCCGCGCCGAACACGTCGTACTCGGACTCGTCGCGCCGCAGGAAGCCGGACAGACCGTGGCGCTTGCGGATGCTGGGCATCCGCTCGTTGCGCCCGGTGAGGATCTTGTGCGGGTATGCCTGGTGGCCGACGTCCCAGATCACCTGGTCGCGCGGGGTGTCGAACACCCGGTGCAGGGCGATGGTCAATTCCACCGTCCCCAGGTTGGATCCGAAGTGGGCGCCCTTGTGCTCCGACACGATGTCGAGGATCCGGTCACGCACCTCGTCGGCGAGCGCGGCGAGCTGGTCCTCCGGGAGGGTACGGACGTCCAGCGGGGATTTCACGTTCTCGAGAAGTGCCACGAGGCTCCTGCCTTCCAGTCTGAGGGCCGGCTGCCCGACCTGCGAACGGGCGCCGTGCTGCAATTTAGAAGGTGAGCGGCGCTCAACCAACCTTTCCCCGCGCCGGTGGCACGACGGGACAGGGCACGGAGGAGCCGAAGCGGCACACCCACTTTACAGTACAAAGCCGCAGGGTGCGTGTCAACGCGGCCGCTCCCTCCCGCCCCTTCCCGGGCGAAACGGGCGTCCTGCGAGAAACAGACCAGAGGGGGGTCGAAGCCTGGGTGCCCCGCTAGCTTTCCCTTTCCAGCACGAAGCGCGCGCTCATCTCCAGGGCCGGCGAGGCGATCCCGACGGCGCGCAGCGAGGCCACCGCCTCGTCCACCCGGCGGGCGGCGAGGGCCCGGGCTCCGTCCACGCCGAAGAGCGCGGGGTAGGTCGCCTTCCCCGCCGCCTCGTCCTTCCCCGCCGTCTTTCCCAGCGCGTGCGAGTGCTGCACCACGTCCAGCACGTCGTCCACGATCTGGAAGGCGAGCCCCAGCGCCTCGCCGTACCGTGTGAGCCCGTGGAGCTGCTCGGCGGTTCCCCGGGCGGCCAGCGCCCCCACCCGGAGCGAGGCCACGAGGAGCGCTCCGGTCTTGGCGCGGTGGATCCGCTCCAGCCCGGCCGCGTCCAGCTCCGCCCCCTCCCCCTCCAGGTCCAGGAGCTGCCCCCCCACCATCCCGACCGCCCCTGCGGCGCCGCACAATTCCGCCACCAGCCGTCCCCGCTCCGCGGGCGCCAGCCCCAGCGCGATCCCCTCCCGGTCGAGGAGGACGGCCGCGGCGGGGAGGAGCGCCGCCCCGGCGACGATGGCCGGCGCGACCCCGTACACCCGGTGCACCGTGGGACGCCCACGGCGCAGGTCGTCGTCGTCCATGCTGGGGAGGTCGTCGTGCACCAGCGAGTAGGTGTGCACGATCTCCAGCGCGCAGGCCAGCCGGTACACCACGTCCGGCGCATCGTCCCCTCCCCGGAGGGCGCGGTAGGCGGCAACGCACAGGAGGGGGCGGAGGCGCTTGCCGCGGGTCCCCAGCGCGTAGCGCATCGGCTCGGCCAGGTGCTCCGGGACTCCGTGCACCAGTTCGCCGGTGACCGCTTCGAGGGCGCGGTCCACCCGCGCCGCCTCCCGCGCCACCAGGGCGTCGAAGTCCGCTCCGGGCCGCGCGGCGGCCGGCTTCGAGAGGGTGCTCACTCCGGGTCCCACGGGTCGAGCCGGAAACCGTCCCCGTCCTCCAGCAGCTCGTGGATCCGCGCCTCGGAGCGGTCCAGGATCCCCTGCGTCAGCCGCATCAGCCGGACGCCCTCCTCGAAGAGCGCCAGCGACTCGTCCAGCTCCAGCGCCTCGCTTTCCATCCGCTCCACGATCTCCTCCAGGCGCTCCATCGCCGTCTCGAAGCGCATCTCGTCCGCGGCGGTGACCGGCGGGGTCTTTTTCCTCGGCATCGGCTACTCGCCCTCCACGCGGCAGGGGACCGAGCCGTCCGCCACCGTCAGCGTGAACGCCGCCCCCGGCGCGAAGTCGCGCCGCGAGCGGAGGAGCCGGCGCTCCGCGTCGAGCGGGATGGCGAAGCCGCGCGCCAGGGCGTTCAGCGGGGAAAGTACCTGAAGCTTCCCGGCGGCGGCCTGCACCCGGTCGCGCCGGGCACGCACGGTGCCCTCCGCCGCCACCGTCAGCCGGTCGCGCACGATGGACGCGGAGGCGCGGGCGTCCGCCACCTGCGCCCCGGCCACGTCGCGCAGCCGCTCCGCCAGCCCGGCCAGCTCCCGGCGCACCCCGGCGCCGTCCGGGACCGCCGCCTCGGCGGCGGCGGACGGGGTGGGGGCGCGCAGGTCGGCCACCAGGTCGGCGATGGTGACGTCGGTCTCGTGCCCCACGGCGGAGATCACCGGGACGGGCGACTCGGCGATGGCTCGCGCCACCACCTCCTCGTTAAAGGCCCACAGGTCCTCGATCGATCCCCCGCCCCGCCCCACGATCAGCACGTCGGCACACCCGGCAGCGCCGAAGCGGCGGACGGCGGCGGCGATCTCCTCGGCGGCGCCCTCGCCCTGCACCCGGCACCCCGCCACCACGATCCGCGTCCAGGGCGCGCGGCGGCGCACCACCGCTAGCACGTCGCGCAGCGCCGCCCCCGCCAGCGAGGTGACCACGCCCACGCACGCGGGCGCACGCGGGATCGGGCGACGCCGCTCGGGGGCGGTCAGCCCCTCGCCGTCCAGCTTCGCGCGCAATCGGTCGAAGGCCAGCTTCCAGAGCCCGTCGCCGCGCGCGTCCAGGTCCGACACCACCAGCTGGAACTCGCCGCGCGCCTCGTACACCGTCAGCCGCCCCAGCGCGCGCACCTGCATCCCCTCGGTGGGGGTGGTGGGGAGGCGGCGCGCCTCCTCGCGCCACATCACGCAGCGGAGCTGGGCGTCGGCGTCGCGCAGGGAGAAGTAGCAGTGGCCGGAGCGCGCCCGGGTGAAGTTGGTCACCTCGCCCGCCACCCAGAGCGGGGGGAAGACGCTCTCCATCATGTCGCGCGCGGCGGTGTTGACCTGCGACACCGTCCACTCCTCCGTCCGCCGCACCGGGCGCGCGAACCCCGCGTCCGCCTGCTCCGCGGCCACGGCGCGGGCCAGCGCCTCGTTGCGCGCGTCCTCCGCCGCGGCGGCGAACAGGTCCCAGGTCATCGGCGGGTGCTCCGGCGAGCCCCGCCGCGCCGCTCGCGGGTGTGGGCGCGCTTCGCGGCGTCCACCGTGTTGCGCAGGAGCATGGTGATGGTCATCGGCCCCACCCCGCCCGGGACGGGGGTGATCGCCCCCGCGACTTCGGACACCGCGTCGAAGTCCACGTCGCCCACGATGCGGTAGCCGCGCGGGTCGGCCTCGTCGGCGACGCGCGTGGTCCCCACGTCGATCACGGTGGCGCCGGGCTTCACCATGTCGGCGGTGATCAGCCCCGGCTTTCCGACCGCCACCACCAGGATGTCGGCCATGCGCGTGTGCGGGGCGATGTCGGGGGTGTGGCGGTGCACCAGGGTGACGCCGGCGTTGGGGCCGGGGGCCATCAGGAGGGACATCAGCGGCTTGCTGACGATCAGGCTGCGCCCCACGATCACGGCGTGCCTGCCGTGGGTGGGGATCGCCTCGCGGCGGAGGATCTCCATGATCCCCGCCGGGGTGGCGGGGACGAAGCCGCGCGGGTCGCCGATGAAGGCTCGTCCGACGTTGAGGGGGTGGAAGCCGTCCACGTCCTTGGCGGGGTGGATCCGCTCCAGGAACGGCTTGGGGTTGAGGTGGGCCGGGAGGGGGAGCTGGAGGAGGATCCCGTGGATCCCGGGATCGGCGTTGAGCCCGTCGATCACCCCGAACAGCTCGTCGGCGGTGACCTCGGCGGGGAGCTTCAGGGTGCGGTCCTGCATCCCGGCCTCGCGGCACGCCTTGGCCTTCATCCGGACGTACACCTCGCTGGCGGGGTCGGCCCCCACCAGCACCACGGCCAGCCCGGGGACGGTCCCCTCGCCGCGCAGGAGGGCCACCTCCGCGGCGACCTCCGCGCGGATGGTGCGGCTGATCTCGGTCCCGCTGATGATCCGTGCCACCGTTATACCTTTCCGAACGCCCCTTCCAGCGCCTTCGCGTACGGCACGCTGACCCGCTCGATCCCCAGGGCGACGCCACGCGCGGGGTCCACCTCCACCACCGCCCCCTGCAGGTGCAGGTCCTCGTCGGCGGGCTGCATCCGCTCGCCCCGGGTGAGGGTGAGCTGCCGCTCCAGCGAGATCTCCCACTTCATCCCGATGATCCCGCCCAGCCCGCCGGTGAGCCCCAGGTCGGTGATCGCCGCCGTCCCCTTCGGGAGCAGCCGCTCGTCGGCGGTCTGCACGTGGGTGTGCGTCCCCACCACCGCCGCCACGCGCCCGTCCAGGTAGCGGGCGAACGCCTGCTTCTCGCTGGTGGCCTCGGCGTGGAAGTCGACTACGATCACGTCCGCCTTCCCCTTCATCTCCGCCAGCAGCCCGTCGGCGCAGCGGAACGGGTCGTCGATGGGGGTCATGAAGGTGCGCCCCTGCAGGTTCAGCACCCCCAGCCGGACTCCCCCGACCTCCACCACCACGGAGCCGTGCCCCGGGTTGGTGGGAGGGTAGTTGGCGGGGCGGAGGAGGCGGGGCTCCCGGTCCAGCAGCGGGAGGATCTCCTTCTTGTCCCACACGTGGTTGCCCGTGGTGACGACGTCCACCCCGAGCTCGAAGAACTCGCGGGCGGTTTCCGGGGTGATCCCGAACCCGCCGGCCGAGTTCTCCCCGTTGAGCACCACCGCGTCGGCGCGGTACTGGTTCCGGACAAGACGGACGAGCCCCTTGGCGACCCTGCGCCCGGGGCTCCCGATCACGTCGGCGACGAAGAGGATCCTCACGTGGGCCCCCTCCAGCAAGCACCGTAGTGCTCCCCTCTCCCCTTGTGGGGGAGGGGTCGGGGGTGGGGGGGCAGAGCGCCGACTGGACTCCGATGCCGACCCGGCGCCGCACGCCCCCATCCGGCTCGCTTAGGCTCGCCACCTTCCCCCAATTCTGGGGGAAGGCTATGCGTTGAAGGGGCTTGGGCGCGCGACTGTAGCAGGCCCCCTCCCCAACCCCTCCCCCGCAAGCAGGGGAGGGGCTCAACGACACGGCAAACTCCGCCGTTCGTTGTTCCCTGCCGTTCCCAGAAGATATTGCGGAGGGAGACCACAGTTGTATCGTGGGCTCCCGTAGCGGACGGGGAGACTCGCGGCTGTTTGCGAGGCTCACCGGCCCCGCGGAAGAGACGGACGGCTGTTTCGTCCGGCTCTGGAGCGGCCCCAACCCCACCGAAGCAAACCGAAACAGCCATCAACGGGCGAAATCCACGGCACGGGTCTCCCGGATCACCACCACCTTGATCTGCCCGGGATACTGCAATTCCGCCTCGATCCGCCGCGCCGTCTCCTCACTGAGCCGGGTCATGTCCTCGTCCGTCACCTTGTCCGGCAGCACCAGCATCCGCAGCTCGCGCCCCGCCTGGATCGCGAAGCACCGCTCCACGCCCGGGAACGAGGTGGCGATCTCCTCCAGCTTCTCCAGCCGCTTGACATACGCCTCGAACATCTCGCGGCGGGCACCCGGACGCGACCCGGAGATCGCGTCGGCCGCGGTGACCAGGAACGTCTCGGGAAAGAGATGCGGCTCCTCGTCGTGGTGCGCCTTGATGGCGTTGAGCACCTGCGCCGGCTCGTTGTACTTCTTGGCGAGGTTCCACCCCAGCTCCACGTGCGTCCCCTCGTGCTCGTGGGTCATCCCCTTCCCCACGTCGTGCAGGAGCCCCATCCGCTTCGCCATGGTGGCGTCGAAGCCCATCTCGGCGGCCATGTTCCCGGCGAGGATGGCGACCTCCTTGGAGTGGAGGAGCTGGTTCTGCCCGTAGGAGGTGCGGAACTTGAGCCGTCCCAGCACCTTGACGATCTCGGGGTGGACGCCGTGGATTCCCAGCTCGTACAGGATCTCCTCGGCGGCCTCGCGCATCCCGTTCTCCACCTCCTTGCGGGACTTGGCGACCACGTCGTCGATCCGGCCGGGGTGGATGCGCCCGTCGGCGACCAGCTTTTCCAGGGCGATGCGCGCCGTCTCGCGGCGGATCGGGTCGAAGCCGCTGAGCACGACGGCCTCCGGGGTGTCGTCGATGATGACGTCGATCCCGGTGGCCTGCTCGAAGGCGCGGATGTTCCGCCCCTCGCGGCCGATGATCCGCCCCTTCATCTCGTCGGAGGGGAGCGAGACCACGCTGACGGTGGTCTCGGCGGTGTGGTCGGCGGCGATGCGCTGGATGGCGAGGGAGATGATCTTCTTCGCCTCGCGCTCGGCATCGCGGCGCGCCTCCTCCTTGATCTCGCGGACGCGCTGCGCGGCGTGGGCGCGGGCCTCCTCCTCGATGTCGTGCATGAGCTGGCGGCGCGCCTCGTCGGCGGTGAGCCCGGCCAGCGACTCCAGCCGGTGCTGCACCTCGGCGAAGCGGCCGGGGAGATCCTGCTCCGCCTTCTCGACCTCCTGCTCGCGACGGGTCAGCGCCTCGGCGCGCTTCTCCTGCGCCTGGGCCTTCTCGTCGAGGACGTGGAACTTGCGGTCCAGCGACTCCTCGCGCTCCTGCATGCGCCGCTCGGTCCGCTCGATCTCGTCGCGGCGGCGCGCCTCCTCGCGCTCCCACTCCCCCTTGGCCCGGAACGCCTCTTCCTTCCCGGCGAGCACCTCGGCCTTGCGGAGGCTCTCGGCCTCCTGCTCGGCGGCGGCGCGGATGCGCGCGGCTTCGTCTTCGGCGGTCCCGCGGGCGAGGCGCAGGCGCGCCTGTATCCGGGCGGAGCCCACGAAGGACCCCGCCGCCGCGGCGACCACCGCCGCGAGGACGACAGCTAGAATC
>JAFAYN010000590.1 GCA_019240375.1 Gemmatimonadota bacterium | reverse complement strand
ACCTGGGGATCTCCTCGCACCAGATCGACGCCGACCGGCGGGGCTTCACCTTCCGCGCCGGCGCCCCGCTCGACATGCGGATGGGGCAGGAGTCCGCGGGCGAGGACTCCGCGGCCGACCTGCTGAACCACGCCCCGGAAGAGGAGCTGGCCGACATCTTCTACCGCTTCGGCGAGGAGCGGCGCTCCCGCAAGCTCGCCCGGATCCTGGTGGAGATGCGCTCCGCCGCCCCGATCGCCACCAGCGACCAGCTCGTGGAGGCTATCGGACGCACGCTCGGCCCGCGCTCCGACGCGCAGGACCGCGCTCGCATCTTCCAGGCGCTCCGCATCGCCGTCAACGGCGAGATCGACTCGCTGGAAGCGGCGCTCCCCCGATTCCGCGACGCTCTCGCCCCCGGCGGGATCCTCGCCGTGCTCTCGTACCACTCCCTCGAAGACCGGCTGGTGAAGAACGCCTTCCGCGACTGGAGCCAGGCCTGCACCTGTCCTCCGCAGCTCCCCGTGTGCCGCTGCGGCGGCGTGGCCCTGGGCACGACCCTGACCCGCAAGCCCGTGGACGCCACCCCCGAAGAGGTCGCGGCGAACCCGCGCGCCCGGAGCGCGCACCTGCGGGCGTGGCGGCGGGCGTGAGCACCGTGGCGAAGGGATTCCGCGGGCAGGCCGCAGCGCCGAAACAAGCTTCCGAGCCGCGGGTGCCGCGCCCCCGCGACCTGCGCCGGGCGCAGCGCAACCGGGCGGTGCTCCGCGCGGTGGGGTGGCTGGCGCTCCTCCTGGGGGCGATGGCGCTGGTGGTGTGGCGGCAGACCCGCGGGGTCGAGCTGCAGCGCGAGATCCGCGCGCTGGACGGCGAGCGCGCCCTGGCCGACGCCGAGCGGCTGGAGCTGGCGACCCGCATCCAGGCGCTGCAGAGCCGCGCCCGGGTGGTGCAGGTGGCGCGCGACCGGCTGGGGATGCACCTCCCCGCCGACAGCGAAGTGGTGATGGTCCCGCTCCCGCCCGAGGCTCCCGGCGCGGCGGATTCGGCGAGCTCCGTGCTGGAGGTGAAGCGCTGATGCCGCGCGAGTCCTCGTTCCGGGCGCGCTCCGAGCGCCCCGACTTCCTGGTGGTCCGCCGCCGCATCCTGGTGAGCTCCATCTTCGCCGCGGCGCTCCTGGTGCTGGGGCGCGCCTTCCAGCTCCAGGCGCTGGAGGGCGACCGCTGGCAGGCCGTCGCCGACGACCAGCAGCAGTCGCGCGTCCCCGTCCCGGCCCGCCGGGGGGGGATCTTCGACCGCGACGGGGTGCCGCTGGCGCTGAGCTACGAGAGCTTCCGCGTCGCCGTCGCCCCGCGTGAGCTGGACGACCCGGCCGCCGCGGCGCGCACGCTCCGCGACGCGCTGGGGTTGAGCCCCGCCGCCGTCCGCCGCGCTACCGACCGGCGCCGCCGCTGGGTGGTGCTCCCGGGGCGCTTCACCGCCGAGCAGCACAACCGGCTGGAGGGGATCCGCGGGATCCACTCCGAGCGCCGGCTGGAGCGCTTCTACCCGCAGGGCGACGTGGGGCGCGAGGTACTGGGCTTCGTGTCCAACGACGGGCGGGCGCTGGGCGGGGTGGAGCAGGAGATGGACGCGGTCCTTCGCGGGGCGGACGGCTTTTCCGTCCTCCGCCGCGACGCGCACGGACGGGCGGAGCCCACGGTCTCGCTCCCGGTCGCCCCGCCGCGCGACGGCGCCGACGTGTACCTGAGCATCGACTTCGACCTCCAGGAGATCGCCGACGGCGCCCTCCGCGAGGCGATCCGCAGCACCGGCTCGGACGGGGGCGACATGCTGATCGCCGACCCGCGCACCGGGGAGATCCTGGCCGCGGTGTCGCGCCGCCCGGGTGGGGTGCGGACGCTGTCGGGGGTGACGGAGCCGTACGAGCCGGGCTCGGTGATCAAGCCGCTCTTCGTCGCCTCGCTCCTGTCGCAGGGGCGGGTCTCGCTGGACGAGACGGTGTTCGCGGAGAACGGGAGCTGGACCGACCCCAACGGGCGCCTGATCAACGACACGCACCCCAGCGGGGTGCTCACCGTCCGCGACGGGCTGCGCGACTCCAGCAACATCGTCATGGCGAAGCTTTCCACCCGCCTGCGGCCGGCCGAGCAGTACGGCTACCTGCGCGACTTCGGGCTGGGCTCCCCCACCGGGGTGGAGTACCCCTCCGAGGCCGGCGGCCGGCTGCGCCGCCCCGACGGGTGGTCGCGCTTCTCCTCCGCCAGCCTCGCCATCGGGTACGAGGTGGCGGCGACCCCGCTCCAGCTCACCATGGCCTACGGCGCGCTGGCGAACGGAGGGACGCTGATGGAGCCGCGGCTGGTGCGCGAGGTGCGCGCGACCGGCGGCGAGACGCTGCGCCGCTGGGACCCGCGCGTGGTGCGCCGGGTGGTCCCGCGAAAGGTGACCGACCAGCTCCGCGACGTGCTGATCTCGGTGGTGGACGACGGGACGGGGAAGCGGGCCGCCCTTTCCACCTTCGACGTGGCCGGGAAGACGGGGACCGCGCGCCTGACCGGGCGCGGCGGGCGCTACGAGGCGGGGAGCTACGCCGCCACCTTCGCCGGCTACTTCCCGGCGCGCGACCCGCAGCTCGTGCTGTACGTCAAGCTCGACCACCCGCAGGGGGCGTACACCGGCGGCGCGACCGCCGCCCCGGTGACCCGCGAAACGCTGCAGGCGATCCTCGCCGCGCGCACCTCGGCGGTGGACCGGGCCGGACTGGTCGCCAACCGCCACGCGGGCGCACCGCTCCGCACCGCGGCGGCCGACGACGCCACGCCCCCGCCCGACGCGGACGGCGGGCCGTACGTCTTCGACCTGCGCGAGCGGGTGGCGCCGGCGCCGGGCTCGGGCCCGCGCAGCCGGGTGGCGCTCCCCGCGCTGGCCGGGCTCCCGCTGCGCGACGCGGCCCGCCGCGTGCACGCGCTGGGGCTGCACGCACGGGTGCAGGGGCGGGGGCGGATCGCGGCGACGCAGCCGGCCGCCGGCGCCACGGTCGCCGCGGGAGACACGATCACCCTGGTGGGAAGGGACCCCTGATGGAGCGGACGGTGGAGGTGGGGAGGATCGCGGCGCGCCTGGAGCGCGAAGGGGTGCTGAAGCGCCCCGCCGCGGCGGGGGGAGTGGTCCGCGGGGTGACGGCGGACTCGCGAAAGGTGAAGACGGGGTCGCTCTTCTGCGCGGTGGCCGGCAATGCGGGGGACGGGCACCGCTTCCTCCCGGAGGTGGCGGCGCGCGGCGCGGTCGCCGCCACGGTGGAGCGGCCGGAGCCGGGGCTCCCGATCCCGCAGCTCGAGGTGACGGACGGGCGGCTCGCCGCTGCCTACGCCGCCGCCGAGTTCTGGGGCGACCCGTGGGACGAGCTGACGCTGGTGGGGATCACCGGGACGAACGGCAAGACCACCAGCGCGGCGATCTTCCGCCACCTCCTGGGGCGGCGCGCCCCGGCGGCTTCCATCGGGACGCTGGGCGCGGTGGGCGCGGACGGCGCTGTGATCCCCGGTACCGAGGGGCTGACCACTCCCGGTCCCGTCGAGACGGCGGAGTGGCTGCGGCGCCTGGCCGACGACGGGGTGCGAGGAGTGGCGATGGAGGTGTCCTCGCACGCGCTGCACCAGGGGCGGGCCGCCGCGGCGCGCTTCGATGCGGCGGTGCTCACCAACCTGACCCGCGACCACCTGGACTACCACGGGACGATGGCGGAGTACCGGGCCGCCAAGCTCCGCCTCCTCGACCTGCTCAAGCCCGGCGGCGTCGCGGCGCTGAACGCGGACGACCCGGCGTGGGACGGGGCGGAGGCCCCTGAGGGGCGGCGCACGCTCCGCTTCGGGATGGAGCGCGACGCCGAGGTCCGCGCCGAGGGGGTGCGGGTCGGGCCGGGGGGGATGGAGTGGACGCTGCGCACCCCGGACGGCGGGCACCCGGTGCGGCTCCCCCTGTTCGGCGGGTACAACGTCGCCAACGCGCTGGGCGCCGCCGCGGCGCTGTACGGGCTGGGGTGGCCGCTGGACGAGATCGTCGCCGGGCTGGAATCGCTCCCCCAGGTCCCCGGGCGGCTGGAGCGCGTCCCCACCCCCGGCGTCGCCGGGACGGTGCTGATCGACTACGCCCACACCCCCGACGCGCTGGAAGGGGCGCTGCGCGCGGTGCGCGAGGTCACCCCGGGGCGGCTGATCGTGGTGTTCGGCGCCGGCGGCGACCGCGACCGCGGCAAGCGCCCGGAGATGGGGCGGATCGCCGCCGAGCTCGCCGACCTGGCGATCGTCACCTCCGACAACCCGCGCACCGAAGACCCGGAAGCCATCGCCGACGACATCGAGCGCGGCATGGGTGATGCACAACGCCTGCGGCTCCTCGATCGCCGCGAGGCCATCGGCCGGGCGCTGGCGGAGGCGCGGGAGGCGGGGGACGTGGTTCTCCTCGCCGGGAAGGGACACGAGACGTACCAGATCCGGGGGACGGAGAAACACCCGTTCGACGAGCGGGTGGTGATCCGTGAACTCATTGCCGGGCGGGAAACATTTTCTTCCGGGACGGGAGGTGTGGCGTGAGCGGTTTCCGGTGGACGGGGGCGGAGGTCGAGCGGGCGCTGGAAGACGAGATGCTGCGGGCGTGGGCGCGGAGCGGGACCGAGAGTGCGACGGGCGACGCGGGCGTCGTCTTCTCCGGGATCACCACCGACACCCGCAAGATCGCCCCGGGGACGCTCTTCGTCGCGCTGAAGGGGGAGCGCTTCGACGGGCACGACTACCTCCGGCAGGCGGCCGAAGCCGGCGCCCTGGGGGCGGTGGTGTCGCGCCGCCCGGACGACGCGCCCGAGGGCTTCCGCCTGTACGAGGTGGACGACACGCTGCGCGCCCTGGGGCGCCTGGCGCGCCACCGCCGCCGCGCCCTGCGCGGGCAGGTGGTTTCCGTCTGCGGGAGCAACGGGAAGACCACCACCAAGGACCTGGTGCGCGCCGCGCTGATGGCGCGCTTCCGGGTGCACGCCACCGAGGGGAACCTGAACAACCAGGTCGGCGTCCCCCTCACCCTCCTGGCCGCCCCCGACGAGGCCGAGGCCATCGTGGTGGAGATGGGGACCAACGAGCCGGGGGAGATCGCCATCCTCGCCGCCATCGCCGAGCCCGACCTGGGGATCATCACCTCCATCGGCGAGGAGCACCTGGAAAAGCTGGTGGACCTGAACGGGGTGCTGGAAGAGGAATTGGCGCTGCTCGGCGGACTGCGGATGGGCGCCGTCGCCGTGGTGGCCGAGGACCCTCCCGCGCTCCCGCAGCGCGCCCGCGCCGCGCTCGGCTCGTACCGGGTGCGCGTGGTCGGCCTGACCGAGGGAGCGGACGTCCACCCCGAGGGCGGGGAAGAGGGGATCGAGGTGCTCCCCGACGGGACCACCCGCTGGACCTGGGAGGGGATCCCGGTCCACCTCCCCCTCCCGGGGCGGCACAACGTCCGCAACGCCCTGTGCGCCCTCGCCGTGGCGACGGAGCTGGGCGTGTCGAAGGAGGCCGCCGCGCGCGGGCTGATGAAGGTCCCGCGTCCCAAGCTGCGCAACGAGTGGCACCGGATCGGCGGGGTGCGCGTCCTGGCCGACTGCTACAACTCCAACCCGCCGAGCCTGGCCGCCGCCGTCGACCTCCTCGCCTCTCTCCCCGCGGACGGGACCAAGGTGGCGGTGGTGGGGACGATGCGCGAGCTGGGCGACCAGACGCCCGAGCTGCACCGGCAGGCCGCCGAGCAGATCGCCACCCGCGTGGGGAACGGGGTGGACCGGGTGGTCGCCACCGGGCTCTTCGCCACGGCCTTCGTGCCGCTGGCCGCCACGCTGGGCGACCGGCTGATCGCCGTCGCCGACCCGCTGGAAGCGTACGAGGCCGCCGCGCCGCTGATCGGCGGCGACGCCACGATCCTGCTCAAGGCGTCGCGCGGGGAATCGCTGGAGCGCTGGCTCCCGCTGCTGGAGCGGGACTTCGGAACAACAGGGAACAGGGAATAGGGGACAGGGGACAGCCTGCAAGCTCTCGTGGTTCGCCGGCTGTGACCTGTAACCTGTAACCTGTAACCTACTAACCTGTAACCTATCCTACGGTGCTCTACCACCTCCTGGTCCCGCTGGCCCAGTACCACGCGATCTTCAACCTCTTCCGCTACCAGACCTTCCGGGCGGCGGGAGCGGTGGTGACCGCGTTCCTGGTGGCGTTCTACTTCGGCCCCGGGATCATCCGGCGGCTGCGCATCCTCAAGGTGGGGCAGGTGGTCCGCACCGAGGGGCCGCGCACCCACCTGGGGAAGGCGGGGACCCCCACCATGGGCGGGGTGATGATCGTCATGGCGACGGTGATCCCCACCCTCCTGTGGGCGGAGCTGGACAACCCGTACACCTGGGCGGCCATCGTCGCCATCCTGTGGCTGGGGACGGTCGGCTTCATGGACGACTACCTCAAGATCGCCCGCAAGAAGACCGAGGGGCTCAAGGGGCGCTACAAGATCATCGGGCAGGTGGGGATCGGGGTGCTGATCGGGCTGGCGCTGATCCTCTTCCCGCACGCCTTCAGCGACGTACCGGCGGGGTGGACGCAGATCCCCTTCTTCAAGTCGTGGCACCTGGCCTTCCAGCCATGGGCGTACGTCCTGTTCGTGGTGTTCGTCATCACCGCCTTTTCCAACGCGGTCAACCTGACGGACGGGCTGGATGGCCTGGCGACGGGGCTCTCGGCCATCGCCGCGATGACCTTCGGGATCTTCGCCTACTTCCTGGGGCGGGTGGACGCGTCCGACTACCTCAACCTGTTCTACCTCCCCGGTGCCGGCGAGCTGCTGATCTTCTGCGTGGCGCTGGGCGGCGGGTGCCTGGGCTTCCTCTGGTTCAACGCCCACCCGGCCGAGGTGTTCATGGGCGACACCGGCTCGCTCGCCATCGGTGGGGTGCTGGGGGCGATCTCGGTCCTCCTCAAGGCCGAGTTCCTGCTCGCCATCGTCGGCGGGGTGTTCGTGCTGGAAGCGGCCTCCGTCGCCTCGCAGACGCTGTACTTCAAGTGGACCAAGAAGCGCACCGGCACCGGCCGGCGCATCTTCCGCATGGCCCCGCTGCACCACCACTTCGAGCAGATCGGGTGGCACGAGAACCGGGTGATCATCCGCTTCTGGATCCTGGGGATCATGTTCGCGCTGGTCGCCTTCGCCACGCTCAAGATCCGATGAAGCGCTCCCTGGCCGGGGAGACCGTCGGGGTCCTGGGGCTGGCTCGGAGCGGAGTGGCGGCGGCGCGGCTGGCGCTGGCCGCGGGCGCGCGGGTGTACGCCAGCGACGCGGGCGACTCGCCCGCCGCGCGGGAAGCAGCGGAGCAGGTGCGCGCCCTGGGCGGCGACGCCGAGACCGGCGGGCACGACCTGGCGAAGCTGGCCGCGTGCGACCGGATCGTCCTGAGCCCCGGCATCCCCCCGACCGCCGCGGTGCTGCGCGCCCCGGAGATCGCCGGGGTTCCGGTGATCGCGGAGGTGGAGTTCGCGTACGGGCTGCTCGACGCTCCGGTCGTCGCCATCACCGGGACCAACGGGAAGACCACCACCACCGCGCTGATCTCCCACGTCCTCCAGGCGGCCGGCCGGGACGCCCCCGCCGGCGGGAACATCGGCACCGCCCTGTCGGAGCTGGCGCTGCGCGAGCCGCAGCCGGAGGTCGCCATCGTGGAGGTCAGCTCCTTCCAGCTCGCCGGGACGCGCGACTTCGCGCCGGGGATCGGGGTGCTCACCAACCTGGCCCCCGACCACCTGGACTGGTACCCGGACGTGGAGGCCTACTACGCCGACAAGGCGCGCCTCTTCCGCAACGCCGCCGCCGACAGCCGCTGGGTGCTCAACGCTGAGGACGAGCGCGCCCGCGACCTGATCGGGGACGCGCCGGGGGAGCGGTACTACTTCCGGGTGGAGACGCAGCCCGCGCTGGACGAGCTGGGCGGCTTCCTGACCGGGGACGGGCGCCTCAAGCTGCGCATGCAGCCCGAGCGCGACGAGGTGCTGGTGCACCGGGACGAGCTGCGGATCCTAGGTCCGCACAACGTCGCCAACGCGCTCGCCGCCGCCATCGCCGCCCGCCTGGCCGACGCCCCCGTCGAGGCGATCCGCGAGGGGCTGCGCACCTTCCGGGCGCCGCACCACCGGCTGGAGCCGGTGGGGGAGCGTGACGGGGTGCTCTGGATCAACGACTCCAAGGCAACCAACATCGCCTCCACCCGGGTGGCGGTGCGGAGCATGACCCGCCCCTACGTCCTCCTCCTGGGGGGGCGGCACAAGGGGGAGCCGTACTCGGAGCTGCTCCCCGACCTGGGCGACGGGCTGCGCGCCGTGCTGGCCTACGGCGAGGCGGGGGAGACGGTGGAGAGTGACCTGGCCGGGCACGTCCCGGTGGAGCGGGTGACGGGCGGCTTCGACGAGGTGGTGGAGCGGGCGCGCGGGATCGCCCGCCCCGGCGACGCGGTGCTCCTGTCGCCGGCCTGCTCCAGCTACGACATGTTCGCGAACTACGAGGAAAGGGGACGCCGCTTCGTGCAGCTCGCCACCGGAGGTGAAGGAGAATGAACACCCTGGTCCGCAAGGCGCGGAGCCGGGTCGCCCCGGCGGCCCACGCGTCCCCGGCCCCGTCGCGCGCGCCCGCCGCCCCGCTCGCGGCCGGCGTCCGCTCGGTGGGCGAGGGGTGGGAGGGGGGCGCGCTCGTCCTCCTGACGCTGGTCGCCCTCTCTTTCGGGATCCTGGAGCTGTACAGCGCCAGCGCCTTCCTGGCGCGTGGGGAAGGGCACCCCGGGCACTACTACGCGGTCAAGCAGCTCAGCATCGCGGCGGGCGGGACTTTCCTGGCGCTGGTGCTGTCGCGGATCGACTACCGCCGCTACCGGATGTGGGCCTGGCCGATCCTGGCCGCCGTCGTCCTGATGCTGGTGGTGGTGATCCTCCCGGGGACGCAGGCCATCGCCCCGCGCATCAACGGGAGCCGGCGCTGGCTCGACCTGGGCCTCTCCTTCCAGCCCTCGGAGCTGGCCAAGCTGGCGCTGGTGATCTGGACGGCGATGCTGGCGGTGAAGAAGGAGGGGAAGCTCCATTCCCTGAGCAAGGGGCTCTTCCCCTTCCTGATGGTGTGGATGGGGGTGGTGCTCCTGGTCTTTCTGGAGCCCAACCTTTCGGCGGCGCTCCTGATCGTCCTGCTGGCGGCGCTGGTCCTGTTCGCCGGGGGGGCGCGGATCGGGCACTTCATCGTCCTGGGGATGGCGGCCGTCCCGGTGCTCTGGGGACAGATCGAGCACGCCAGCTACCGGATGCGGCGCATCATCGCCTTCCTGGACCCCACCGCCGACACGCAGGGGATCTCGTACCAGATCCACCAGTCGCTGATCGCCATCGGCTCCGGCGGGGTGGGGGGGCTGGGGTTCGGCAACAGCCGGCAGAAGTTCGGGTTCCTTCCCGAGCCGCACAACGACTTCATCTTTTCCATGATCGCGGAAGAGTGGGGGCTGCTGGGCGTGCTCTTCGTGGTGGCGCTCTTCGCCGCCTTCGCCTACGTGGGGTACCGGATCGCCTCGCGCGCCCCGGACCGCTTCGGCTACCTGCTGGCAGTGGGGATGACCAACCTGATCGCGATCACCGCGTTCCTGCACATGGGGGTGGCGCTGGCGATCCTCCCCACCACCGGCTTCACCCTCCCCTTCGTCTCGTACGGCGGGAGCGCGCTGCTGACCTACTTCGCCGCGGTGGGGATCCTGCTGAGCGTCGCCCGGTCGTCCGGGCGGGAGGGGGCCCGATGAGCGTCCCGGCCACCGGGCGCGGCGGGCCGCGCATCCTCTTCGCCGGGGGCGGCACCGGGGGGCACCTGTACCCCGGCCTCGCCCTGGCCGACGCCTTCCAGCGCCGCGACCCGCGGGCGGAGGTGTTCTTCGTGGGGGCGAAGCGCGGGGTGGAGTCGCGCGTCCTCCCCGAGCGCGGGGTGCCGCACCTCCTCCTCCCTTTCGAGCCGATCCGCCGCTCCCGCCCGTGGGAGAACTGGCGGCTGGTCCCCTCGCTCTTCCACTCGTGGACCGGGCTGTCGAAGGTGTTCCGCGACTTCCGCCCCGACCTGGTGGTGGGGACGGGGGGGTACGCCAGCGGCCCCGCGGTGGCGATGGGGATCCTGCGCGGCGTCCCCACCGCCGTGCAGGAGCAGAACTCCTTCCCCGGGCTGGTGACCCGCACCCTGGCCGGGCGGGTCCGGCAGATCCACCTGGCCTTCCCCGAGGCGCTGCGCTACCTGAAGCCGGGCCCCCGCACCGAGGTGTTCGAGCTGGGGAACCCGATCCGTCCCCCCGATCCCACCCTCGACCGGATGGAGTCGCGCTCGCACTTCGGGCTCGGCGCCGGGACGGTGGCGCTGGTGGTGGGGGGGAGCCAGGGTGCCCGCGCCGTCAACGAAGCGCTCCTCGCCGACCTGAAGGGGGTGGCGGAGGGCCGCCTCCCCGCACGCCCGGAAGGGTTCGAGATCCTGTGGGCCACCGGCCCGGCGCACTACGAGGCCGTGTCCACCCGCCTGGCGGAGCTGGGGGCGGGGTGGGTGCACGCCGTCCCGTACATCCAGGACATGCCCCGTGCGCTGGCCGGGGCCGACGTGGCGATCTCCCGCGCCGGGGCGATGGCGCTGGCGGAGCTGTGCGCCTGGGGGATCCCCAGCGTGCTCGTCCCGCTCCCGACCGCCGCGGCGAACCACCAGTACCACAACGCGGTGGCGCTGCAGGAAGCCGGGGCCGCCGTGATGGTGCAGGAGAGCGAGCTGGGGAGCGGCCGGCTCTGGGGCGAGCTGGTCGGGCTGGCGGGCGATTCGGAGCGCCGCAGGGTCCTTTCCGAGCGGGCCCGGGAGCGCGGCCGGCCCGACGCCGCGGACCAGATCGTGAGCGGATTGGCGCGCCTGCTGGACGTTCGCGCGACCTGACCGGAATCCCTTTTCCACCACCGAGCCGAACACTATATTGAGCCCCTTCGATCCAGTGGACACAGTTGGACGCGGGCCGGTCCACTTCATGGGGATCGGCGGCGCCGGGATGGCGCCCCTGGCCGAGCTTTTCCTCCACGCGGGCCTCCGGGTCACCGGTTGCGACGCTCATCCGAGCGCCACGGCCGAGTTTCTCCGGGAGGCGGGCGCGGAGGTGACGTTCGGGCACGACGCGGCCCACGTGGAAGGGTGCACGGCGCTGGTGGTGACCGCCGCCGTCCGCCCCGACCACCCCGAGATCGAAGCGGCCCGAGCACGGGGGATTCCCGTGCTGAAGCGGGCGCAGGCGCTGGGAGCGGTGGTGAACCGTGGGACGGTGGTCGGGATCGCCGGCACGCACGGCAAGACGACCACCACCACCCTCACCACCACCGTCCTGGCCGCGGCGGGGCTCGACCCGACGGGAGTCGTCGGGGGGCGTGTCCCCGCCTGGGGAGGAAACCTTCGCCACGGAAGCGGAAAGATCTTCGTGGTGGAGGCCGACGAATACGACCGCTCGTTCCTGACGCTACGTCCCAGCATCGCCGTCGTGACCACCCTCGAAGCCGACCACCTCGACATCTACGGTTCCCTCCAGGCGATCGAGGAAGCGTTCCTCGCGTTCGTGGACGTGGTCCCGGAGGACGGGCTGGTCGTGGGGTGCGCCGACGACCACGGCGCCGCCCGGCTGATGGCGCGGGTGGGGGGAGCACACGACCGGGTCCTTTCCTACGGGACCAGCGCCGGCGCGATGCTCCGGGCCAGCGAGGTGCGGAGCAGCGCCGAGGGGACCCGCTTCACCGTCCACGAGCGAGGCGTCCGGCTGGGCGAGGCGACGCTGCGCGTCCCCGGGCTGCACAACGTCCGCAACGCGCTCGGCGCGGTGGCGGTGGCGCGCCGGCTGGGGGTGGAGTGGGAGGCCGTCGCCGAGGGGCTGGCCTCCTACTCCGGGGTGGACCGGCGCTTCGAGCGGGTGGGGGAGGCGGAGGGCGTCCTGTTCGTGGACGACTACGCGCACCACCCCACCGAGGTCGAGGCCACCCTGCGGGCCGCCCGCGCCTCGTACCCGGAGCGCCGGCTGGTCGCGGTCTTCCAGCCGCACCTGTACTCGCGGACCCGCGACTTCGCGGCGGAGTTCGGGCGCGCCCTGGCCCTTGCCGACCGGGTGGTGCTCACCGACGTCTACGCCGCCCGCGAGCTCCCGATCCCGGGGATCACCGGCCAGATGGTCGTGGACGCGGCCCGCGCTGCGGGCGCCGACGTCCTTTACGTCCCCGAGCGTGAAAAAGTGGCGGCGGAAGTGGTGGACACGCTCGCTCCCGGGGACCTCTGCCTCACTCTCGGCGCCGGCAACCTGGACGCCGCCGCCCGGGAAATGCTCGACCTCCTCCGCGGCGCCGCGTCGGCCGCGTAACCCTCGTGCGCAAAGCTCGTCGGATCGTCCTGGCCGCCGCTCTCCCGGCGGTTCTCACCGCGCCCCTGTGGGGACCGCGCGCCCTGGAGCGGACCCCCTGGTTCCGGGTCCAGCGGGTAGAGGTCGCGGGGACGCGGATGGTGGCCCCCCACGAGGTGCTGGTCGCCTCGGGGATCCGCCTGGGGGCCAGCGTGTGGAGCGACCCGGAGGCGTGGGAGGCGCGGCTGCGCCGGACGCCGGGGATCGAGGAGGCGCGGGTGGTGAGGCGGCTCCCGGGGACGCTGCGCATCGAGGTGCGCGAGAAGCGCACGGTGGGGCTGGTGGACGCGGGGACGCTGCACCCCCTGACCGCGGCCGGGGAGGTCCTCCCCGTCGACCCGGCGGGCGCGGCGGTGGACCTCCCGCTGATCCGGGCCCGCGCGACCCGTGGCGTCGTCGACGCCCGCACCCGCGCACTCGCCGCGGAGCTGGGCCGGCTGGAAGAGCTGGATCCCAGGCTCCTGGCCCGGGTCTCCGAGGTGGAGTGGGGCGGGTCCGACGCGGTCCTCCTCGCCGTTTCCTCGCCCGAGGCGCGGGTGCTCCTCCCCGTGGGCGCCGGGTCCACGCGGCTCCGGCAGCTGCGGGCGGCGCTGGACGACGTCGCGCGCCGCGCCCCGGCCCTGTCCGACACCGCGGGCGTCACGCCGCCCGTCCGCATCGACCTTCGTTTCCAGGACCAGGTGGTGGTCCGCTTCCCGTCACGCGCGTAGCCCTCGTCATGCGTCCTACTCTGGTTGCCGGCCTCGACATCGGTTCGAGCAAGACCGCCGTCGTCATCGCGGAGGTGGCGGGGGACACCCCGGCGCGCTCCGAGGTGCGGGTGCTCGGCGTCGGGCAGGCCAAGACGGGGGGGATCCGCCGCGAGGTGGTCACCGACATCGAGGCCACCACCGAGTCGATCCGCAAGGCGGTCAAGGAAGCCGAGCTGATGGCCGGCGTCGGAGTGGACCGCCTGTACACCGGGATCGCCGGGGAGCACATCCACGCCCGCGCCTCGCACGGGGTGGTGGCGGTGGGGAAGCAGGAGATCCTGGCGAGCGACGTGGAGCGGGTGCACGAGGTGGCGCGCGCCATCCCCATCCCCGCCGACCGCGAATTGCTACACGCGATCCCGCAGGAGTACCTGGTCGACTCGCAGGGCGGGATCCGCGATCCCGTCGGGATGGCGGGGACGCGGCTGGAGGCCGAGGTGTTCATCGTCACCGGCGCCTCGTCCGCCTCGCAGAACATCCGCAGGTCGGTGTCGCGCGCCGGGTACCAGGTCGCCGAGCTGGTGCTGGAGCCGGTCGCCTCCTCCCTTTCCGTCCTGTCGGACGACGAGAAGGAGATCGGGGTGGCGCTGGTGGAGCTGGGCGGCGGGACCACGGACGTGGTGATCTTCCACGAGCGCAAGATCCGGCACCTGTCCACCCTCCCGTGGGGCGGGGCGACGGTGACCAACGACATCGCCAAGGGGCTCTCCCTCCCATATGCGGAGGCGGCCCGGGCCAAGGAGCGGTGGGGCGTCGCCCGCGCCGACCTGGTGGACCCGAACGAGACCTTCGAGATCCCGGGGGTGGCGGCGGGGCAGACCCGCTACATCGCCCGCGAGCTCCTGGGGCACGTCATAGAGCAGAGGATGGACGAGATCCTGGGGCTGGTCGAGGACCAGGTCCGGCGGAGCGGCTTCGCGGACAAGCTGGGGGCGGGGATCGTCCTCACCGGCGGAGGCGCCTCGCTGCACGGGATCCTGGAATTGGCGGAGCGGACCTTCGCCGCGCCGGTGCGGTGCGGCGTCCCCGGCGAGGGGCTGGGGGGGCTTTCCGATTCGATCCGCCGACCCAAGTTCGCGGCCGCGACCGGGCTGGTGCTGTACGGCGCCCGGCGGCTCGTCCCGGAATACGCCGGTGGAGGGGCCGCCGCGGGCGGCGCCGCCATGGGCGGAGTGATCAGGTGGATGCGCGACTGGCTGACCGACTTCTTCTGATCGGTTTCCCGGCGCTGAACGTTTTCAACCGGATGTACCTCCCCTCGGATGGAGGAAGCACAGATGATCTTTGAGTACGAGGAGTCCGCCCTGCAAAACGCCCGCATGAAGGTGGTGGGCGTGGGCGGCGGCGGGGGGAACGCGGTGAACCGGATGATCGACGAGGACCTGGAGGGCGTCGAGTTCATCTCGGTCAACACCGACGCGCAGGCGCTCAAGTTCTCCAAGTCCGGGGTCAAGATCCAGATCGGGAAGAAGCTGACCCGTGGGCTGGGGGCCGGGGCGCGTCCCGAGATCGGCCGCGGCGCGCTGGAGGAGAACGCCGACGAGGTGCGCAAGGCGCTGGAGGGCGCCGACCTGGTCTTCATCACCGCGGGAATGGGCGGCGGGACCGGGACGGGCGGCGCTCCGCTGATCGGTGAGATGGCGCGCGAGATGGGGGCGCTGACCATCGCCATCGTCACGCGCCCCTTCCTGTTCGAGGGGAAGAAGCGGATGCGCCAGGCCGAGCAGGGGCTCGCCGAGCTGAAGCGCGCCGTGGACACCATGATCGTGGTCCCCAACGAGCGCCTGCTGGCGGTGGTGGGGAAGGGGACCTCGTTCAAGGACGCGCTCAAGAAGGCGGACGAGGTGCTGCTGCACGCCACGCAGGGGATCTCGGACCTGATCCGCGTGACCGGCGAGGTGAACGTGGACTTCGCCGACGTGCGCACCATCATGTCCAACCGCGGCGCGGCGCTGATGGGGACCGGCTTCGGGCGGGGGGAGAACCGCGCGGTTGAGGCCGCCCAGGAGGCGATCTCCTCGCCGCTCCTGGACAACATCTCCATCCACGGCGCGGCCGGGGTGCTGATCAACATCACCGGCGGGATGGACCTGGCGATCGACGAGGTCACCACCATCTCGTCCATCATCCAGGACGCCGCCGGGGACGAGGCCGAGATCATCTTCGGCGCGGTGCACGACAGCAGCATGAAGGAGGAGGTCCGGGTCACGGTGATCGCCACCGGCTTCGAGAAGGACTCCCCCGCGGCGTTCGACCGGAGCGACAACGTCATCCGCCCGAACTTCCGCTCGGCGGCCCCCGTCTCGCGGACCGAGCCGCGCACGGAGTCGCGCCCGACCCTCACCCCGCGGGTGGAGCCGGCCGCGGCGGTCCCGGAGCCCCCGGCGCCGCCCCAGACCACCCCGCTGCGGTGGCCCACCAGGCAGGCGGAGCGTCCGCTCCCCAGCGACTTGGAGATCCCCACCTTCATCCGCCGGCAGATGGACTGAGCGGTGGAAGCGATGATCGGAGGCGCGGTTCGGAACTGACGAGGGGCACCCCGGGGCGAACGCTCGCGCCGGGGTGCCCCTCGCCCGTGTTCCGGCGGACGCTTTATTTCTTTTCCGGACCATGGCCGCGCGACGTACGGCGGCCCCAACCTGGACCTGAATGGCCAAGGCATATCGGATCGTAGCGCTGGGCATGCTCGGGGTGGTGGGCGTGGCCGGCGCGGGGAGCTTTCTCGCCCCCTCCACCAGGGAAGCGCCTGCTCCACGTCCCGCGCTCCTCCCCGTGGCGTACGCCGCCCCGGTGGAGCAGCGGTTCCAGGATACCCTGCGCGAGGGGGAAACGCTCTCGGAGCTGCTGGAGCGCTCCCGCCTGGACGCCGACGAGGCGTCGGCCCTCCTGGCGCAGCTCCGCGAGCACCAGGACCCGCGCGGCCTCCGCCCCGGCGCCACCCTGTCGTACCGCAGGGCGACCGAGGGAGGCGAGCTGCGCGGCCTGGAGATGAAGCTGGACGCGGACCGCCGGCTGGTGGTCCGGCGCCGGGGCGGCGAGTGGGACGCCGAGGTGGAGGAGGTCCCCACCGGGCACGACACCGTGGCGCTCACCGGGAAGGTGGAGTCGTCGCTGTACCAGGCGGTAATGGCCGGGCGGGGGGCGGACGTCCCCCGGGTGGAGCGGGAGCGGATCGTGGACCTGCTCGCGGACCGGATCTTCGCCTGGCAGATCGACTTCAGCCGCGACCTGCAGCCGGGGGACAGCTACCGGATCCTGTACGAGCGCGAGGTGCGCCCGGACGGCTCCGCCCGCTCCTGGCGGGTGCTCGGCGCGCTGTTCGACCTGGGCGGGCATGAGCACAGCGCCTTCCTGTTCCGCGCGTCGGACGGGGGCGAGGACTACTACGACCGCACCGGCGAGTCGCTGCGCCGCGCCTTCCTCCGCGCGCCGCTGGAGTTCCGCCGGATCACCTCGGCCTTTTCCACCAGCCGCTTCCACCCGATCCTGAAGCGGTCGCGTCCGCACTACGGGATCGACTACGCCGCCGCCCCGGGAACGCCGATCCACGCGGTCGGCGACGGGGTGGTGGTGCAGGCCGGGTGGGGAGGCGGATACGGCAACATGGTGGAGATCCGCCACCGGCAGGGGTACTCCAGCCGCTACGGCCACATGCGCGCCGTGGCCGCCGGCCTGCACCGCGGCGACCGGGTGAAGCAGGGACAGGTGATCGGCTACGTGGGCTCGACCGGGCTCGCGACGGGGCCGCACCTGCACTACGAGTTCCGCGAGGACGGACGCCCGGTGAACCCCGGCTCGGTCAAGTACATCACCGGCGAGCCGGTGACCGGCGGCCTCCGAGCCCGCTTCCGCGAGATGGTGAGCGCCCGCCTGGCCGCGCTGGACCGGGGTGGCTCCGCCAGCCGCTACGCCGCCGCGAAGCGCTCCCCGAACGCGGCGCGTGCGGGTGACTGAATCCCGCCGCATCGACCTGTTCCCGGCCATTGACCTGCGCCGGGGCCGCTGCGTACGCCTGGAGCGCGGCGAAGCCGACCGCGAAACCGCCTACAGCGACGACCCGCGCGAGGTGGCGGCGGGGTTCGCCGCCGCGGGCGCGGCCTGGGTGCACGTGGTGGACCTGGACGCCGCCTTCGGCGACGGCTCCAACCGCGCGCTGATCCGCGATCTGGCCGCCAGCTCCGGCCTGAGGGTGCAGACCGGTGGCGGCCTCCGCACTGATGCCGACCTGGAGGAGGTGCTGGGTGCAGGCGCCGCGAGGGCCGTGATCGGCACCGCCGCCATCGAGAACCCGGAGCTGGTGCGAAGGGCGGTGGAGCGCTGGGGCGCCGAAAGGATCGCCGTGGGGCTGGACGCGCGCGGCCGCCGCCCCGCCGTGCGAGGGTGGACGGAGGAGAGCAGCCGCGACCTGTTCGACCTGGGGAGGAGCCTGGCCGGCCTGGGGGTGCGCACCTTCATCTACACCGACATCGACCGGGACGGGATGATGATGGGGCCCAACCTTCCGCTCTCCATCGAGCTGGCGGAGAGCAGCGGCGCGGAGGTGATCGTGTCCGGAGGGATCCGCGGGGTGGAGGACGTGGAAGCCGTGGCGGACGCCTTCCGAGGCGGCGCCCCGCTGGTCGGGGTCATCACCGGCAAGGCGATCTACGAGGGGAGGCTGGACGTGGCGGAGGCGGTGCGGAGGATCCGGGCGGAGAGGTGAGCGCCCGTGGGGCGGGTTGCCCCGGACGCGCCGAGGCTGTCTTTTACCGCACCGGGGGCTTGGGCTTCCGGTGCGGTGTCGTTTGGGAGAGGCCCCCTATCCCCCCGGCCCTCTTTCCCCCGCAAGCAGGAGAAAGGGGGAGAACTGCGAGCGATGCAAGCTGT
>JAFAYN010000572.1 GCA_019240375.1 Gemmatimonadota bacterium | reverse complement strand
TCTGCGCGGCCGAGCCCGCCTCGCGGCGGAAGCGCTCGCGCAGGTTGAGGCGCACGCTCTCGTCGCCGGCGGGGAGGCCGATCACCTTGACGGCCACGGCGCGGCCCAGGGTGCGGTCGAGCCCCCGGTACACCACGCTCATCCCCCCGCGCCCGAGGACGTCCTGGATCTCGTAGCGTCCGGCCAGCGTCCGCCCGATCAGGAGCCGCTCAAAGCTTTCCGTCATTCACCCCCCTCGCCGGGGCTTCGCCCCGGCATCCGCCGCACGCTCCATGGGTCACCGTGGTCACGCTCCGCTCGCCGGAGTCCGCTGCTCGGTCTGGCTCAGCATCTGCTCGGACACCACGTACCACTTCCCGTCGTCCTCGTCGCGCTTGAGGATGTACTCCTGCACCCCGCTCCCGCTCCGCTCGCCGGCCTCCGGACCCCAGTAGTGCCAGCGCTTGTTGGCATCCACGCGCATCCGCCCGTCCTCCATCGGCTCCACCTTCGCGATCTGCAGGTCCAGCTCGCGCTTGGGGTAGCGCTTCATGTCGCGGGTGCGGTCGCGGCGCACCCCGGAGCGGGGGAGGCGCTTCGAGTTGTAGTAGTCCACGCGCGAGGCGTAGAACCCCACGTGCCGGCGCAGGTTGCCGTCCACCCACGCCCGGTTCAGGTCGGTCACCACCTGCGCGGCCTCGGCGGCGTCGCCGGTGAGCGGCTGCGCCGGGGAGGGCGTCGCTCCCGCCGCCGGCACCCCCGCCGCGGCGGCCGGCACCGCGGAGTCGTCCACCGCGCCGGTCCTGCGGTGCGAGGCGGTCCGCGCGATCAGCAGCGCCAGCAGGGCGAGCACCGCCACCGGCACCGCCCACTGCGCCGTCCGCCAGCGCGGCATCGGCGGGCGGGGAGGCGGGGGCTCGGAGGCGCGCAGCACGCTGTCCGGCAGCCGGATCACGGGCGCTTCCGCGTCCTGCACGGTGGCGGTCGCGTCGGCGGGGTGCTGCGGGAGCACGCGGACCCGGTCCTCCACGGGCGGGGCCACCACCGTGAGCACCGTGTGGTCGGGGAGGTCGAGCGCGTCGTCCAGCGCCGCGCTGAACTCGGCCGCGTCCGCGAAGCGGTCGTCGGGGTCGATGCGCAGGGCGCGCTCGATCACCGCCCGCACCTCGGGGCGCACCGTTTCCCAGCGCCCGCGGGAGGGGGCCTCCAGCCACTCGCCGGAGCGGATCCGCGCCCGCTCGGCGTCGGTGAAGGGGCGCTCCCCGGCCAGCATCTCGTACCCGATCAGCCCCAGCTGGTACACGTCCGAGGCCGGGGTGGCGGCGCGCCCGCCCCGCAGCTGCTCGGGCGAGGCGTAGGCGGGCGAATAGGCGAGCTGCCCGGTGCGGGTCAGCTCGTCCTGCGGATCGGTCTCCAGCGGCTTGGCGATCCCGAAGTCCAGCACCCGCACCGCCTCCACCCCCGCGTCGCCCGACAGGAACAGGTTCCCAGGCTTCACGTCGCGGTGGACGATCCCCACCCGGTGCCCGGCCGAAAGCCCGCGCGCGGCGTGGCGGAGGATGCGCGCCGCCGCCTCCGGCGGCATCGGCCCGGCGAGGAGCGCTTCCTTGAGGTTGCGCCCGACCAGGAGCTCCATGACGATGAAGTCCAGGTCCAGCTCGGGGTCGGTGCCGTAGTCGTAGATCTGCACCACGTTCGGGTGGTGCGGGATGCGCGCGGCGGCGGCGGCCTCGCGGCGGAAGCGCCGCCGCAGCTCCTCGCGCTCCGAGTCCACCGCCGAGGAAAAGACGATCACCTTGACGGCGACCGGGCGGCCGAGGGTGCGGTCCAGCCCCCGGAAGACGAGGCTCATCCCCCCGCTCCCGATCGCCTCCTGGATCTCGTAGCGGTCCGCGAGGACGCGCCCGAGCAGCAGCTTCTCGAAAGCCAGTGTCATGCGGTTCGCCTGCACGGAAGAGCCGGGCGGGCGGCCCCGGGGGCCCGCCCACCCGCCACGACTGGAGTCCTCACGGCGTCCGGGTCCGGGCGGTGGAGTCGGCGCGGGCGCTCCGGCTCCGCCCGGTGGTGCCCGACTTCTTGGTGGCGCTGTCCGCCCCGGATCCGCTCCGCTTCGCCGCCGTGCTCCCGCGGGTGCCGTGGGCGGTGGTGTCCGTGGCGGCCGCCGCCGCGGCCGACCCGCTCCCCGGGGTGCCCCCCTGGTCCTGGCCGGTGTTGGCCTCGCCCTGGATGTCGCGGAAGTGCACCGGGACCCCCTCGTGCACCTTGCCCGCCAGGAACTCGGCGTCCCAGTTGGTCAGGCGCACGCACCCATGCGAGGTGGCGTAGCCGATGGTCTCCGGCGAGCTGGTGCCGTGGATCCCGTAGTGCGGCGCTGACAGCGCCATCCACACCTTGCCGACGGCGTTGTTGGGACCACCCGGGACCATCGCCTCGGGGAGCGTGTCGTTGACCCCGGTGAGCAGCGCCGGCTGGTAGTGCCACTTGGGGTTCTGCGTCACCGAGGTGATCTTGAACTGCCCGGACGGCGAGGGCGAGTACTTGGCGCCCAGCGTGGACGGGAAGTGGTACAGCACCTTTCCACTCGCGTCCACGGCGTTGACGTAGCTCCCCTTGCCCGACACCACCAGCTCGGAGACCTGGCCAGCGGGGGCGCTGCCGTCGTCGCGCACGGCGGGGACCTGGATGGTCTGCCCGGCGCGGGCGTTGTCCAGGTCCACCCCCGGGTTGAGCTGCTTGAGCAGGTCCTGGGTCAGGTGGAACTTCTCGCTCAGCTCCTCGGTCAGCGTCTGGTAGCACGAGCAGTCAAGCTTGGCCTGTTCGTACACGTCGGTCGGGATCTTCGTGAATGGCCCCTTGGTGTCCTCGGCGGTGATCTGGTACGGCACCACCAGCTGCCTGGGCGATCCGGCGCGGTCGGCCAGCCGCGTGAAGGTGGCCGAGTCGACCCGCGCGGTGGTCGGGAGCCCTTCCCGCTGCTGGAAGAAGTACAGCGCGATGGCGGTGTTCTTCCCCCACCGTCCGTCCATCATCCCCGGCGACATGAAGACGCGGTCGAGGAGGATCTGCACCCGGAACACCGAGGGCCCGGCCACGTCCCCGAACAGGGGGAGGTAGACGGGGCCGGCGTTCAGCTCCTGCGGGGAGATCTGCTCCCACTTCTCGGGGTTCCGGCCGCGCGCCGTCCCGCTGTAGGGCGCCAGCTGCACCACCTGCTCCCACGAGTTGTCGAGCCGCCCCTGGTTCAGCTGCTCCGGGGTGAGGGGCTGCTCCTTCTGGTCG
>JAFAYN010000558.1 GCA_019240375.1 Gemmatimonadota bacterium | reverse complement strand
TGCCCGCCCTCCGCGGCCGGATCGCGCTCCGCCTGGAGGGGGACGAGGCCCTCGGCGACGAGGGGTACCGGCTGACGGTGGACGAGGACTCCGTGGTCCTGCGGGCGAGCCGGCCCGAGGGGCTGTTCCGGGGGGTGCAGACCCTCCGGCAGCTCCTCCCCGCCTCCGTCGAGGAGCCCACCGCGCACCCCGGCCCCTGGCGGATCCCGGCGGGGCGGATCGTGGACCGTCCCCGCTTCGCCTGGCGCGGGGCTATGCTGGACGTGGCGCGGCACTTCTTCACCGTCGCCGAGGTCGAACGCTACATCGACCTGCTCGCCCTGTACAAGATCAACCACCTCCACCTGCACCTCGCCGACGACCAGGGGTGGCGGATCATGATCCGCTCCTGGCCGAACCTGGCGGCGCACGGGGGGAGCACCAAGGTGGGCGGCGGTCCCGGCGGGTACTACACCCAGCAGGACTACGCCGCGATCGTGGCGTACGCCCGCGACCGCTACGTCACCGTGGTCCCGGAGATCGACATGCCGGGGCACACCAACGCCGCGCTGGCCTCGTACCCGGAGCTGAACTGCAACGGCGTCGCGCCGGCGCTCTACACCGGGATCGAGGTGGGCTTCAGCTCGCTGTGCGTGGGGAGCGAGACCACCTATCTGTTCGTGGACGACGTGGTCCGCGAGCTGGCCGAGCTCACCCCGGGGCCCTACCTGCACCTGGGCGGGGACGAGGTGAAGACGCTCACCCACGAGGAGTACGTCGGCTTCGTGGAGCGGGTGCAGGGGATCGTCGCCGCGCACGGCAAGCGGATGATCGGGTGGGAGGAGGTGGAGCAGGCCCGTCTGCTCCCCACCTCCGTCGCGCAGGTGTGGAGGAGCGGCAACGCGGGCGCGGCCGCCGTGAGGACGGGTGCGAAGCTGATCCTTTCTCCGTCGGCGAGGATCTACCTCGACATGCAGTACGACTCGACCACCACCCCGGGGCTGCACTGGGCCGGGTACGTGGAGGTGCGCGACGCGTACGACTGGGACCCCGCCACGCTGGTCCCCGGCGTCGGCGAGGCGGAGATCCTGGGGGTGGAGGCGCCGCTCTGGACCGAGACGGTGACGGATGTCCATGCCATCGAGTTCATGGCCTTCCCGCGCCTCCCCGGCCTGGCGGAGATCGGGTGGTCGCCCGCGACGGCGCGGCACTGGGAGGACTACCGGCTCCGCCTGGCCGCGCACGGGCGCCGGTGGTCGGCCCTGGGGGTGAACTACCACCGCTCACCGCAGGTGGACTGGGAGGACGGGGAGCGCCGATAGGCCGCGAACCAGGGCCGGTCCGCTACTGGAGGAGCATGTCGCAGAAGGGGTTGCCGACGTCCATCCCGGCGAACACGTCCAGGAAGAGGAACTGCCCCGAGGGGTTGATCTCCAGGAAGTAGATTTCTCCCTCCGGCGTTTCCCGCAGGTCGGCGGAGCCGCTGTTCAGCTCCAGCGCCCGGCGGACCCGCTGCAGCCCCTCGACGATCGCGGGCGGGACCTCCGCGGGGGCGATCCGGTAGTCCGGGTCGATCCGCCAGTCGTAGTGCGCGGCGGGATGCTGGAGGGTGATCTCCACCGCGAAGGCGGCGTCCTCCACCAGCGTCACCCGGTACTCCCTCCCCAGCTCCACGTACTCCTGGAAGATCACCGGCGCGTACCGGAGCCTCCACAGGTCGGGGAGGTCGCCCTCCGAGAGCGGCCGCGTGTCCGTCATCGCCAGCGTGGTGGCGCTGAACGCCTTGTAGACCACCCGGGGATGCCTTTCCCGGAACGCCGCCACCTCCTCTGCGGAGTTGGTGATGAGCGTTTCCGGCACCCGCAGGCCGCACTCCTGCGCGACCCTCAGCTGGTACGGCTTGTAGCCCGCCCGCGCCTCGGCCTGTGGCGAGTTGTAGATGGGGAGCCCGGCGGCGTGGATGGCTCCCCACAGCGCTTCGCGCGCCTCACGGGATGCGAACCTCCTTTCCTCGGGGACCTTTACTTCCGCCGGGGGTGTCGGCGGGTGCGGACGGCGCCACCAGACGGAGTGGTATCCCGAGAGCGGCTTCCCGTCCAGGAGCACCTCGGTGGAGGCGCCACCCCGCTGCACCAGCACGAGCGATTCCGGGAAGCGGGCGGTGTCCACGATGTCGGCGTCCGCCCCCCGGCCGCGGAGGAGCGCCTGGATGGACAGGGCATGGAAATCGTTGTCGGGCGCCAGGATAAGCACTCGTTGCGACATGCGGGGGAGGGAATCGGGGAGGGAGTGGGAAAGGCTCCGTCCGGAAGGGAGCGAACCGGGCGGAGCCTGTGGAGAAGGGAGACGGATGGGGCGGGCTCAGGCGACTCCCCAGTCGTCGTTCTTCAGGTCGTCGCTGATCTCCGAGGTCTCCGAGTCCGTCTGCTGGTCGGAGTGGAGGTCATTTCCGTTCTCGGTCGGCGTTCCCACCCAGGTGGGCGACTGGGTGGTGTGCGAAGAGGTGCTGTCGGTCATGCTCATCGTGGGCTGCAGCTTCTCGATGTCCACGCCGTGCCGCTCCGCCCAGTCGAGCTCCAGCGTCTGCCGGGCGGTGGCGAGCTGACCACTCCCTCGAACCTCCTTGTTGCGGCTCGGACGGGACGTGACGAAGAGCTGGTTCTCCTGAATGGACATGGAATCCTCCGGAATGAAGTGGGACCCATATTGCCTCCGCCCCCGAAGGGACGAAGGGAATATTGTGCTCGCCGCCCCCGTTTCCCGCAATGATTTCGTAACGACGCGGAACGGGGAGGCCCTCCCGGACCTCCCCGTCGCGGCGTCCGCCCTCGAAGCGCCCGCTACCCTTCCCTGGACTCGTACTCGCCCTTGAGCCGGGCGACCACCGACGGGTCGGCCAGCGTGGTGGTGTCGCCCAGGGCGCGCCCCTCGGCGATGTCCTTGAGGAGCCGGCGCATGATCTTCCCGGAGCGCGTCTTGGGGAGGTCGCCCGCGAACAGGATGGCGTCCGGCCGGGCGATGGCGCCGATCTTCCGCACCACGTGGTCGCTGATCTCCTTCTTCAGCTCGTCCGTGGCCTCCACGCCCTCCTTGAGGGTGACGAAGGCGGCGACCGCCTGCCCCTTCAGCTCGTGCGCCTTCCCCACCACGGCGGCCTCCGCGACGGCTGGGTGGTCCACCAGCGCCGACTCCACCTCCATGGTCCCGATGCGGTGCCCCGCCACGTTGAGCACGTCGTCGATGCGGCCGATCACCCAGAAGAAGCCGCGCTCGTCGCGCTTGGCGCCGTCGCCCGGGAAGTACACGCTCTCCCCCGGCTGCCGGTCGGCGCCGGAGCCGACGGTCTGCCCCGCCCACTTGGACCAGTAGGTGTTCACGAAGCGCTCCGGGTCGCCCCAGATCCCGCGCAGCATGGAGGGCCAGGGGCGGCGGATGGCCAGGAAGCCGCCGCCCACGTCGATGCACTTCCCGTCCAGCGTCAGGATGTCGGCACTGATCCCGGGGAAGGGGGTCGTCGCCGAGCCGGGGACCGTGGCGGTGACGCCCGGGAGCGGGGTGATCATGATCGCCCCCGTCTCCGTCTGCCACCAGGTGTCCACGATGGGGCAGCGCCCGTGCCCGATGTGCTGGTGGTACCAGATCCACGCCTCGGGGTTGATCGGCTCGCCCACGGAGCCGAGCAGGCGCAGCGAGGAAAGGTCGTATTGTGCCGGGTACTCGGTTCCCCACTTCATGAAGGCGCGGATCGCCGTGGGGGCCGTGTAGAAGATGGTGACCCTGTAGTCCTGGACGATCTTCCACATGCGCCCGCGGTCCGGGGCGTCCGGCGCGCCCTCGTACATGACCACCGAGGCCCCGTTCGCCAGCGGCCCGTACACGATGTACGAGTGCCCGGTGACCCACCCCACGTCGGCGGTGCACCAGTACACGTCGTCGTCCTTCAGGTCGAACACCCACTTCGTGGTGGCGTACACCTGGGTCAGGTAGCCCCCGGTGGTGTGCATGATCCCCTTGGGCTTCCCCGTGGTGCCGGAGGTGTAGAGAATGTAGAGGAGGTCCTCCGCGTCCATCTCCTCGGCCGGGCACTCGGGGTCGGCGCCCTCCACCACGTCGTGCCACCACACGTCGCGCCTCTCGCGCATCTCCGCCCCGCCGACCGTTTCCCCGTCGGCGCCGTGCCGCCGCACCACCACCACCCGCTCGATGGTGGGGCACCCGCCCTCCTGCTCCACCGCCTCGTCGGCGCTCCGCTTCAGCGCCACCACGCCGCCGCGCCGGTAGCCGCCGTCGGCGGTGATCAGGACGCGCGCCTCGGCGTCGCGGATCCGGTCGCGCAGCGATTCCGCGCTGAAGCCGCCGAAGACCACCGAGTGCGCCGCGCCGATCCGGGCGCAGGCGAGCATGGCGATGGCGCACTCCGGGATCATCGGGAGGTAGATGGCGACGCGGTCGCCGCGGCGCACCCCCATCACCCGCAGCGCGTTGGC
>JAFAYN010000509.1 GCA_019240375.1 Gemmatimonadota bacterium | reverse complement strand
GCTGGGCGGGGGCGGGGGGAACATCCAGACGCAGATCGAGGTGATGCGGAGCCGCGTGCTCCTGGGTGAGGTGGTCGATTCGCTCGGCCTCCGCCTGGCGCGCAAGGTCCCCGGCCTGGTGCGGGACAACTTCGAGCCGACGGGGCTGGTGGACGAGGTGTCCGTTTCCGCCACCTCGGTCCCCGACAGCCTGGGCCTTTCCTTTTCCGACGCGGACGTGACCGCGCGCAAGGGCGGCGCCGGGGTCACCGCGAAGTACGGGCAGCCGCTGGAGGTGGGAGGGGTCCGCCTTTCCGTCCCCGTGCGTCCCGACCGCGACCACCTCACGCTCTGGGTGCTCCCGCGCGAGGACGCCATCGACATGCTGCACGACGACGTCCGTCCCGCTTCCCGCGAGGGGACGAACGTGGTCGACGTCGTGGTCAACGGGTACGACTCGATCATCACCCGGAAGATCGCGAACCACACGGCGGAGTTCTACCAGCGCTTCAGCAGCCGCAAGTCGCGGGAGCAGGCGCGGCTCCGCAAGCAGTTCGTGATGACCCAGCTCACGGTGGCCGAGTCGCTGCTCGCCGTCACGCAGCAGCAGCTCACCGACTTCCGCAAGCGGGAGCGCCTCTACAGCAGCAAGGCCGAGGCGGGGCTGGAGACCACCGGCCGCGGGGAGCTGGAGGTGCAGCGCGCGAAGCTGAACGCCGACCGGCAGGTGTACCGCGCGATCCTGGCGAACCTCGGCCGGTCGAGCCCGGAGCGGCGGATGCAGCTCCTCAGGTCGCTGGCCTCGGCGCCCAGCGTGGCGCAGCACCCGGTGATCGGCGGGCTGTACGCGCAGCTCGACCACTACGCCTCGGCGCGGGACAGCCTCATCGCGGGCCCCCCGCGCCGCGCCCCGACCAACCCGGAGGTGCTCGCGGTCGACTCGCTGATCGGCACCGCGGAGGTGAGGCTCACCTCGGCGGCGCGCAGCTACGTGGAGATGCTCGACGCCCAGATCAGCGCGCTCGACACCATCAAGGGGCGCACCGACGTCGCGCTGCAGCATATCGCCGAGACGGAGCCCGAGGAGGTGCGCCTCGCCCTGCGGATGGAGTCGATCGGCAAGGCGGCCACGGACCTGCGGGCCCGCTACTACACCGCCGGGATGGCGGAAGCCTCGGAGATCGACCAGGTCACCATCCTCGACCCAGCCCAGGGCGGCAAGGGATCGGGCTCGGGGCCCGGGCGCTCCCTCCTGTTCGGGGTGATCTTCGGGCTGATGGTAGGCGGCGCGGGAGCCGTCCTGGTGGACAGCGCCAACCGCTCGATCCGCCGGCGGGGCGACGTGGAGCACTTCCTGCGCGTTCCCAACCTCGCGGTCATCCCCTCGCTGGCGCCCGGCGCCGAGCGGCGCGGCCAGCTCCGCCTCCCCACCCGGAGCCGGGTGGAGGTCGGGAGGGGGAACGGGCGCGGCGGCGCGGTGGAGCTTGTGGGGGTCGACCGGGTCCACTCGGTGGGCGCGGAGGCGTACCGGACGCTCCGCACCAACCTGATCTTCTCGCCGATGCTGGAAACGCTGCAGTCCATCGTGGTCACCAGCCCATCCGGCACGGAGGGGAAGACCACCACCTCGGCGAACCTGGCGATCGCCTTCGCGCAGAAGGGGATGCGCGTGCTGCTGGTGGACTGCGACCTGAGGCGTCCCCGCGTCCACGCGATCTTCGGGGTCCCGCGCGAGCCGGGGCTTTCGCAGCTCCTGCTCGGGCAGGTGGCCGCGGAGCAGGTGATCCGCAAGACCTCGGTCGAGCGCCTGTGCGTGCTACCGGCGGGGCCGCTCCCCTCCATCAGCGCCACCGACCTGCTGGACGGCGGGGTGGTCCGGTCGCTGATCGAGGCGCTCTCCACCGATTTCGACCTGGTGATCATCGACACTCCGCCGGTCCTGGCGACCTCCACCGCCGCCGTCCTGGGGACGCAGGTGGACGGGGTCCTGCTGGTGGTCCGGGCGGGGCAGACGGATCGCGACGCGGCGCGGCAGACCCTGCAGCAGCTCGGCTCGGTGGGCGCCCGCGTGGTGGGGACCGTGCTGAACGATCCCGACGCGCTGCTGTCGCAGCGCAACGAGTACTACGAGGAAGAGCCGGCGCGCGCTTAGGCGGCTGCGGACCGCGTCGTACGGCTTCGAGGCAATGTCACCAGATCTCCAGACGGATTTAAAATGCAGATCACGGTCGTAGGCACAGGGTATGTGGGTCTGGTCGCGGGGGCCTGTCTGGCGGAGACGGGGAACGACGTGGTCTGCGCGGACGTGGACCAGGGGAAGATCGCCCGCCTGAACGCCGGGGAGATCCCCATCTACGAGCCCGGCCTGGAGCCGCTGGTGGAGCGCAACCTGGCGGAGGGCCGCCTGCGCTTCACGACCGACGTGGCCCGGTCGGTGCGCGAGGCCGAGATCATCTTCATCGCGGTGGGGACGCCTCCAGGCGAGGACGGCTCCGCCGACCTGCAGCACGTGCTCGCCGTCGCCGAGACGATCGGGCGCAACATGCCGCAGGACGGGGCGGAGAAGATCGTCATCACCAAGAGCACCGTCCCGGTCGGGACCGCGGGGAAGGTGCGCGAGGCGATCCGCCGGCACACCTCGCGGCCCTTCCACGTCTGCTCCAACCCCGAGTTCCTCAAGGAGGGCGCGGCGATCCAGGACTTCATGAAACCCGACCGCGTGGTGGTGGGGGTGGAGTCGGAGTACGCCCGCGAGAAGCTGGAGGAGCTGTACTCCCCCTTCGTCCGCACCGGGAACCCGGTCCTGTTCATGGACATCGCCTCGGCCGAGATCACCAAGTACGCGGCCAACGCCATGCTCGCGACCCGGATCTCCTTCATGAACACCATCGCTGCGCTGTGCGAGACGGTGGGCGCCGACGTGTCCAAGGTGCGCCAGGGGATCGGGACCGACGAGCGGATCGGCTCCTCCTTCCTGTTCGCCGGGATCGGGTACGGCGGCTCCTGTTTCCCCAAGGACGTCAAGGCGCTGATCCACACCCTGCGGAGCTGCGGGGTGGACCCGGTGATCCTGGAAGGGGTGGAGAGCGTCAACAAGGTGCAGAAGCAGCTCCTGCTGGACCGGATCACGGCGCGCTACGGCGAGGACCTGAGCGGGTGCACCTTCGCGGTTTGGGGGCTGTCGTTCAAACCGGAGACGGACGACATGCGCGAGGCGCCGTCGCTGGACATCGTGGAAGGGCTGGTGGAGCGCGGCGCCCGGGTGCGCGCGCACGACCCGCAGGCGCGCCACGAGGCGGAGCGGCACTTCGCCGGGCTGCTGGAGAACGGCTCGCTGACGCTGTGCGACCACAACTACGACTGTCTCCCCGAGGCCGACGCGCTGCTGGTGCTCACCGAGTGGGCCCCGTACCGCCGCCCCGACTTCGACCGGATCCGCACGCTGCTGCGCGAGCCGGTGATCTTCGACGGCCGCAACCTGTGGGAGCCGGAGAAGATGCGGGAGCGCGGGTTCGAGTACACCTCCATCGGGCGCCCGGCGGTGGCGCCGCTCGCCGCCGTGGCCACGCAGGCCGCGGCCGCGAACTGAGGTGCCCCGGCCCATGCGGGTACTGATCACGGGAGCCGCGGGTTTCCTCGGCTCCCACCTGTGCGACCGCTTCCTCGCCGAAGGGTACGAGGTGGTCGGGATGGACAACCTCGTCACCGGGAGCCAGGACAACGTCGCCCACCTGCTGGCCCGGGACGACTTCCGGTTCGTGGAGCACGAC
>JAFAYN010000494.1 GCA_019240375.1 Gemmatimonadota bacterium | reverse complement strand
CCGAGGGCGCGCGCCAGGGTCCGCACCCGTCCCGCGTGGAAGGGGGTGGTCACCACCATCTCCACCCCCCGCACCACCTCCGCCAGCTCCCCCGCTTCGCCGGAGGTCGATTCCAGCGCCACCGGGACGGCGTCCAGTCCGAACTTGTCGCGCAGCTCCCGGCAGAGCGCGGAGCGGCGGTCCGCGCTCGACTCCATGCAGGCGCAGCGGACGCGCACCGCCGAGGTCCCCTCGCGGATCAGCTCGGGGAAGTCCGCCAGCTCGATCCGCCGCTCCCATGCATCGGTGAGCACCCTCGCCAGCCAGCGCGCGGTCTCGTCCTGCAGCTCTCCGTCCGCCCACTGCTGCCGGGCCACGTACACCCCGGAGCGGTCGCGCACCTCCATCACCCCCTCGTCCGTCAGCGTCCGGAACGCGCGGGACACCACCTTGTGGTTGAGCCCCGTGGCCCGGGCCACCTCGCGGATCCCGGGGAGCCGGTCTCCCTCGCGCAGGTGCCCGAGGTACAGGGCGCTCAGCACGGATTCGCGCAGCAGCTCCGCGAGCGACTGGGCGGGGGCGCCGGACGCGGGCCCGACCACCTTCGGCGCCTCGGCCAGGAAGGCCTCGCGCCAGGCGGCGGCGTCCACGTCGTCATGGACGGCGGCGAGCGGCGGCGGGCCGGCGGCTTCGGCCTCCACGCCCGGAGCGGGCCGGGCTTCCTCCACCCGCCCGCGGTGCGACACGTCGCGCACCACCCACTGGAAGCCGGTGGGAGTACCGGAGCGGTCGCGGGTGGCCGCGACGGAAACCTCCACCGCGAGGGTGGTCCCGCTCCGCGGCCGGAGCCGCAGCTCCCAGGCGGTCAGGCGCTCCGTGTCGCAGATCCAGGGGAGCCGCTGGCGGAAGCTCCTGCGGTCCTCCTCTGCCACGAACAGGGTCAGCGGCTTTCCCACCAGGGCATCGTCGCACACCCCCAGGAGCTGGGCCGCGGCGTGGTTTGCCTCGCCGATGGTCCCGCTCAGGTCCGTGACCAGCAGGGCGTCCGGGGCCAGGCGGAACAGCTCCTCCCAGTGCCAGGCCTCCGCCCGCAGCTCTTCGCGGGAGCTGTCGATCTCGTCGCGCTGGGAGCGCAGCTCCTCCTCGCTGACGCGCAGCTCCTCCAGGGCGCTGGAAAGCTCGGAAAGGGAGGTTTCCAGAAGCTCCGGGGCGGGCGAAGTGGCACGCGCCGCCTGGTGTACCAGGTCGTCCAGGCGCAGCGTGGTCTTGGAGATGTGGCGGCGAATGGTGCTGATCGTATCCATGCCGTGCATTTCTCCGGTGCGATCCACCGGTTTCAGAGCGGATGAGGCGACCGCGATCGTGCGGGGTCCGGTCGGAATATAGGATGTCCGGGGGCAGCGTGCCGCTGTCACCTGCCACGCTGCCCCCGGCCCTGCGGATGCCGGGTCTCCCTTCCGACGGCGGAGGCGAGCCGCCCGCACTTTTCGTATCCCGGCGTTCGGCGCGGGGAGGGAGAACGATGGAATAAACTGAATTTTACCGGCCTGCAATTCACGGGCCATGCATCCCCCGAAACCCGCGCAGGATCAGAGATTTTCAGCACCTAACAACTGTACCCGGAGCCTGCACAAACTACGTGTACAAGGTTTGCACGGCATTCAATTTGCGACTGGCCGGGACCCCGCGAATCGAGGCGTGGACGGGAACGGAAGCGTCGCTTCTTCCCCGTCCGTCACGAGCAACCAGACGCAAAACCCAGGAGGATTCTATGTCGTACCTCGGCTTCAAGCCCACCCGTCCGGTGGCCGCGCTCTGTACCGCGGCCATGCTCTCCCTCGGCGCCTGCTCCCCGGCGATGATGGGCACTACCTCGGCCGACATGACCGCGAACCTGACCTCGGTGGCCGCCCACCAGGCGGAGATCGAGGAGGCGCAGCTCGCGCTTTCCCGCGCCCAGGGCGACGGGGCGCGCCAGTACGCGCAGCGGATGATCAGCGAGCACTCGCCGCTCCTGCAGCGCGACGCGCAGATGGCGATGCAGATGCACCACGCGGCGATGGGGATGTCGGGCTCGGGCATGTCCGCGAGCGCGGGCGCCTCCATGGGCGGCTCCGACGGCCCGATGGTGAGCGCGGACGTGCGGGCGATGCTCATGGCCAACCCGACCACCGCCCGGCTGGTGCAGGACCACATGCAGGCGATGCAGAGGCTCCAGTCGGCCCCGGCGGCCGGCTTCGACCGGATGTACATGCAGCGCCAGGTGCAGGCGCACCAGATGGTGCTGAGCCAGATGGACGCGCTGATGCCGGCCGTGGCGAACCCGGAGGTCCGCGCGGTGATGGCGCAGGAGCGCCCCGCGGTGGCCGCCCACCTGCAGATGGCGCAGCAGATGACCGCCTCGATGGCGTCGATGTAGTCCACGCCGGACGGCGCCGCCTGGCGCCGCCCTTGCGTACACCGGGCCGCCCGGGAAGCCGCACGGCTTCCCGGGCGTTTCGCAATCGTGCACAGGAGGACGGGAGGAGTCCATGACCGACCGGGAACCGGGCGAGGCTGCGCTGGTGGCCGAGCTGAACGACCTTCTCCAGCTCGACCACGACGCGGTGCAGGCGTACACCCTGGCCATCAGCAGCCTGCCGATGGACGCGTACCGCGAGAGCCTGACGCGCTACCGGGAGGACCACGAGCGGCACGTCGCCGAGCTGTCGGAGCTGATCCGCAGGTACGGCGGCGTCCCCGTGCAGCTCCCGCACCTCCCCACCGGCGTCTTCAAGCTGGCGGTGCAGGCGGCCGGGGCGGCGGGGGAGCACCGCGCCGTGCTGCTGGCCTTCAAGACCAACGAGGGGCAGGCGCGCGACAAGTACCGCCGCCACGCCGAGGCCCTCCACTCCCCGGAGGTGGACGAGGTGATCCGCCGCGCCGCCGCGGACGAGGAGCGGCACTACGCCTGGGTCACGCAGATGCTCGACCGGCTGGGCGCGGGGGCGGGAACGCTGACCGGGACGGTGCAGTCGGCGGTGGAGCAGGTGCACGGGCGCACGGCCGACGCGGTGGAGGCGGCGGAGCGGAGGGTGATGGAGGGGGTGGAGCGGGTGCGGCGGGGGGTCATCGGCGGAAA
>JAFAYN010000413.1 GCA_019240375.1 Gemmatimonadota bacterium | reverse complement strand
CGCGCGCGCCGGTCCCCTTCCTCCGCGACGGCGAGCCGGGGCCGGACGAGCTGGCCTCCGGGCTGTACCTGCGCCACCTGGGGATCTACGCCTACCGCCGTGACGCGCTCCTCCGCTGGGTCGCGCTCCCCGAGTCCGGGCTGGAGCGCACCGAGCGCCTGGAGCAGCTTCGACCGCTCGGCGCGGGGATCCGCATCGGGGTGGGGATCGCCCGCCCGTCTGAAGGGGGGATCGACACCCCCGACGACGCCGCGCGCGCCGAACGGCTTCTTCTGAACGAGCACCTGACCAGCGCCCAGAGGGCGAGCGAATGATCGAATCGAACAGCGTCCCGACCAAGTACATCTTCGTCACCGGCGGCGTGGTCTCCTCCCTGGGGAAGGGGATCGCCGCGGCGTCCATCGGCCGCCTGCTGGTGGAGCGCGGGCTGCGCGTGACCATCCAGAAGTTCGATCCGTACATCAACGTCGACCCGGGCACCCTGTCGCCGTTCCAGCACGGCGAGGTGTTCGTCACCGACGACGGCGCGGAAACGGACCTGGACCTGGGGCACTACGAGCGCTTCGTCGGCGAGTCGCTCTCGCAGGCCAACAACATCACCACCGGGCGCATCTACCAGGACGTCATCACCCGCGAGCGGCGGGGCGAGTACCTGGGCGCCACGGTGCAGGTGATCCCGCACATCACCGACGCCATCAAGGGCTCCATCCGCCGCCTGGCGCCCGGGCACGACGTGGTGATCACCGAGATCGGCGGGACGGTCGGCGACATCGAGTCGCTCCCCTTCCTGGAGGCGATCCGCCAGTACCGGCAGGAGGTGGGGCGTGAGCACACGCTCTTCATCCACCTCACCCTGATCCCGTACATCGCCGCGGCGGGCGAGCTGAAGACCAAGCCGACGCAGCACTCTGTGCGCGAGCTGATGGAGATCGGGATCCAGCCGGACATCCTGATCTGCCGGAGCGAGCACCCGATCTCGGCCGAGATGCGTCGCAAGATCGCCCTGTTCACCAACGTGGACGTGGCCTCGGTGATCGAGGGCGGCGACGTGGACACCATCTACCAGGTCCCGCTGGAGTACCACGCGCAGCGGCTGGACGAGCAGGTGGTCGCCAAGCTGGGGCTGCACCGTCCCAAGCCCGACCTGGCGGAGTGGAAGGGGCTGGTGGAGCGGATCCGCAACCCCCACAACGGCCGGGTCCGGATCGCGGTGGTGGGGAAGTACGTGGCGCTGGTGGACTCGTACAAGTCGGTGCAGGAGGCGCTGATCCACGGCGGGATCGCCAACGACGCCGGGGTGGAGATCGACTGGCTCTCGTCCGAGGATTTCGAGAACGGCCACGGCAACCCGGAGCGGCTGGCCGGCTACCACGGGCTCCTGATCCCCGGCGGCTTCGGCGTGCGCGGGGTGGAGGGGATGCTCCGGGCCATCGGCTGGGCGCGTGAGAACGGGCTCCCCTTCTTCGGGATCTGCCTGGGGCTGCAGACGGCGATCATCGAGTTTTCGCGCGGGGTCTGCGGACTGGCGAACGCGCACTCCGCCGAGTGGGAGCGCGACACCTCCGACCCGGTCATCTGCCTGATGGACTCGCAGCGGCAGGTCACCGACATGGGCGGAACGCAGCGGCTGGGCGCCTACTCGGCGCGCCTCCAGCCCGGCTCCCGCGCGGCGGAGATCTACGGCGCGCTGGAGATCAGCGAGCGCCACCGCCACCGCTACGAGGTCAACAACGCGTACCGCGAGACGCTGCGCGACGCCGGGATGTCGATCAGCGGCACCTCGCCCGACGGGAACCTGGTGGAGATGATCGAGCTCCCTTCGCACCCCTGGTTCGTGGCGACGCAGGCGCACCCGGAGCTGAAGTCGCGCCCGGACCACCCGCACCCGCTCTTCGCCTCCTTCGTGGCCGCGGCGGTGCGGCGGCGCGACGGCGAGGCGGCCGAGCGGAGCGGGCGCGGCGCCATGGCGGAGGCCGCGAGGTGAGCGAGGCGGCCGGCGGCGCGTCGTCGGTGGTGGAGCTGTTCCGCCTCCCGGCGCCCTTCTTCCTGATCGCCGGGCCGTGCGTCCTGGAGGACGAGCGGCTCAACGTGGGGATCGCCGAAGCGCTCGCCCGCATCTCGGACGACCTGGGCCTCCCCGTCGTCTTCAAGGCGTCGTTCGACAAGGCCAACCGCTCCTCCGCCGGCTCGCCGCGCGGCCCGGGGCTGGACGCCGGGCTGGAGCTGCTGGCGCAGGTGAAGCGCGCCACCGGGATGCCGCTCCTCACCGACGTGCACGCGCCGGAGCAGTGCGCCGCCGTGGCCCAGGTGGCGGACGTGCTGCAGATCCCCGCCTTCCTCTGCCGCCAGACCGACCTGCTGGTGGCGGCCGGGGCCACGGGGCGCCCGGTGAACGTCAAGAAGGGGCAGTGGATGGCCCCGCAGGAGATGCGCGGCGCCGCGGCCAAGGTGCGCTCCGCCGGGGCGTCCGGGGTGGCGGTGACCGAGCGCGGCACCTTCTTCGGCTACGGGAACCTGGTGGTGGACATGCGCTCCTTCCCGCTGATGCGGGAGGCGTGCGACGCGCCGGTGGTGTTCGACGGAACGCACTCGGTGCAGCGCCCGGGCGAGGGCGCGGGGATCAGCGGCGGCGAGCCTCGCTTCATCCCCGGGCTGGTGCGGGCCGCGGTCGCCGCGGGGACCGACGCGCTCTTCCTGGAAACGCACCCGGAGCCGGCCACGGCGCCGTCGGACTCCACCAACATGCTCCCGCTCGACCGGCTGCGCCCGCTCCTGGACGAGGTGCTGGCGATCCGCGAGGCGATCGACCCCACCTTCACCGAAGAGGGGGAGCGTGGCTGAGACGCCCGGGGCGATCCCGGCGGAGCTGGCCCGGCGCGTCCGCCTCCTGGTGCTGGACGTGGACGGGGTGCTGACCGACGGAGGGATCTACCTGGGCGCCACCGGCAGCGGCGAGCGGGTGGAGCTGAAGCGCTTCGACATCCAGGACGGGCTGGGGATCCGGCTGGTGCAGGAGGCGGGGATCACCGTCGCCATCGTCACCGGGCGCGAGTCGCACTCGGTGCGGCTCCGCGCCGAGGAGCTGGGGATCGTGGAGTGCCACCAGGACCCGAGCGCCGCGAAGCTCCGCATCATGACCGGGCTGCTGGAGCGGCTGGGGATTGGGTGGGAGGAGACCGCCTTCGTGGGCGACGACCTCCCCGACCTGGCCATCCTGCGCCGCGTGGGGCTCCCCGCCGCGGTGGGGAACGCCACCTCCGACGCCCGCGCCTGCGCCCTGTGGCACGGGACCCGGCACGGCGGGCACGGCGCGGTGCGCGAGTTCGCGGAAGCGCTCCTGACCGCGCGCGGGGAGTGGGCGGAGCGGGTGGAGGCGTACGTGCGCGACCGCGAGGCCGGGCTGTGAGCGCCGTCGCGGCCGGCGCGGGCCCGGTGCTCCGGGCGGAAGCCGGGGCGGGGGAGGGGTCGCCGCTGGCGGAAACGCTGGCGAGCGCACGCCGGGTGATCCGGATGGAGGCCGAGTCGGTGGCCGCGCTGGAAGCGCGCCTCGACGAGCACTTCGCCGGGGCGGTGGAGGCCATCCTGCACGCTTCCGGGCGGGTGATCGTCTCCGGGATCGGCAAGTCGGGGATCGTGGGACGCAAGATCGCCGCGACGCTGACCTCCACCGGGACGCAGGCGGTCTTCCTCCACCCGGTCGAGGCGCTGCACGGCGACCTGGGGATCGTGGGGCGCGACGACGTGGCGATTCTCCTGTCCAAGAGCGGCGAGTCGGAGGAATTGCGCGGGCTGCTGGAGTACCTGGGGCGGAACGGGGTGCGGGTGGTCGCCATGACCGGGCGCACCGACTCGTCGCTGGCGCGCCACGCGGAGTTCGTGCTGGACTGCTCGGTCGAGGAGGAGGCGTGCCCGCACGACCTGGCCCCGACCTGCTCGACCACCGCCGCGCTGGCGATGGGCGACGCGCTGGCGGTGGCGCTGCTGGAGCGGCGCGGCTTCGGGCGCGATGATTTCGCGCGGCTGCACCCCGGCGGCGCGCTGGGGCGGCGGCTCCTCCTCCGGGTGCGCGACGTGATGGTCGCCGACGATGTCCCCCTCCTGGCGCCGGACGCCACCATGCGGGAGTGCACGGTGCTCCTGGCGGAGAAGCGCGGGACGGTGGCGGTGGTGGACGCGGAGCGCCGGCTGCTGGGCGTCGTCACCTCCGGCGACCTGACCCGGCTGATGGAGCGGGAGGAACACTTTTTTGGCAGCGTCGTATCTGAAGTGATGACAACCCATCCCAGGACCGCCGCGCCCGACGAGCTGGGCGCCTCCGCCGTCGGGACCATGGAGCGCCACGGGATCATGGCGCTCCCGGTTCTCGACGACGGGCGCGTGGTGGGGATGGTCCACCTACACGACCTGATGCGGGCCGGAGCCGTCTGATGACCCGACTTCCCCTGTACCTCCTCCTCCCGGTGGCCGCGCTCGCCGCCGCGTGCGCGGAGGAGACCACCGTCCCGACTCAGAAGGACACCCTGGCCGAGCTGCACGTGGACCAGGTGGTCTATGGGCTGGAGCACGTGATGACCACCAACGGCGTCCGCAAGGCCAACCTGCACGGCGACACCGCGTACTTCCGCGACTCGGACTCGCGGGTGGACCTCAAGGGGGTCAGGCTGGTCTTCTTCAACGAGACCACCGGCGCGCAGTCGGGGACGCTGACCTCGCGCACCGGCGACTACGACATGCAGAGCGGCGCGATGACCTCGCGCGGCAACGCCGTCCTCCACGTGCAGGGCCCGTCGGGAGAGCGCGTCATCGAGTCGGACGAGCTGCACTACGACGTGCAGGGGAACCGGATGTGGAGCGACAAGCCCACCGTGATGCGGGAGAACGGGCGGGTGGTGCGCGGCAACAGCTTCCAGTCGGACACCAAGTTCCAGAACGTCACCGTCCAGAGCGCCAGGGTCTCCGGGCTCAAGGCGCCCGGGCAGTCCGGGACGGGTGGGGGGATCCGGTTCTGATGAGGCTCCGACTCCTCGCCCCGCTCGCGCTCCTCCTCGCCGTCCCCGCACGGGGCGCGGCGCAGGCGGGCTCGTGCGAGCTGGTCGAGAGCCGCCAGGCCAACGCCCAGCAGTTCGGCGGCTTCACCGTGGCGAGCATCTCCGGGCCGCTGCGCGTGGTCTGCCAGGGCGGGGCGACGCTCCGCGCCGACAGCGCGGTCATCTACCAGGCCACCAACGAGGTGCAGCTCTTCCGGAACGTCGACTACCAGGACCCGACGCGCCGGCTCACCTCGCAGAACGCCACCTACAACTCCACCACCGGGCGGCTGTACGCCACGGTGGACGTGACGTTCACCGACCTGACGCGCGGCTCCACGCTCCATGGCCCGGAGCTTGAGTATTACCGCGAGATGCCGGGGCGGCCTCAGGCGCAGGTGATCGCCACGCAACGCCCGCACCTGACCGTGGTGCCGAAGAACAACGACGCGAACGCCGGCTCGGGGAACGCCGCGAACAGGCAGGAGCCGCTGCAGATCGACGGGGACCGGGTCACCACCCTGGGCGAGAACTACTTCGCCGCCAGCGGCAACGTGGTGATCCACCGCAGCGACCTGGACGCCACCGCCACCGAGGCGACCCACGACTCGCAGCAGGAAACGCTGCAGCTGCGCGGGAACGCCACCATCCGCGGCGAGCGCTTCGACCTGGCGGGCGAGACGGTGGACGCCACGCTCCCCGGGGGGAGGATCGACCACGTGGTCGCCCGGCAGAACGCGCAGCTGGTGAGCGAGAAGCTGCGGGTGGACGGGCCGGAGATCCAGCTCTTCTTCAAGGACGACCTGCTGCAGCGCCTGATCACCTTCGCGGCGCGCCTCGCGGGTCCCCCGCCGCAGACGGCGGGAGCGCCGGCGCCGGGAGCGGCCGGGGCGGCGGGGCGGGGGAACGAGCAGCCCGTGGTGTCCGCCAACGGGTTCGTCCTCCAGGCCGACTCGCTGGAAGCGCTCCTCCCCGGGCAGCGGCTGGACCGGGTGACCGCCTACCGCAACGCGCGAGGCGAAACGTTCGACACGGTCGGGCGGACGCCCGCCGCAACGGGACCGAGGGCCCGCCTGGCGCGGATCGAGCGCCCCGCCTCCGCGGGGCTGGTGCAGGACCGCGACTGGGTGACGGGCGACACCATCACCGGGTACTTCGTCCCGGCCGACACCACCGCCCGTCCGGCGGGCGCGCGGCCCCCCCGACCCCGGACGCAGGGGCAGTCGTCCTCCCCCGAGGACGACGTGGAATTGAAGCGGGTGGTCGCCCGCGGCTCGGCGCACTCCTTCTACCGGGTGCGGGAAAAGGAGGACCCGAACGCGGGCGCGGCGCAGAAGGGTCGCGCCGACCGCCCCGGGCTGAACTACCTGGTGGGGGACCAGATCGAGCTGCTCCTCAAGAACCGGGAGCTGGACGTGGCGCACGTGGAGGGGCTGAAGCGGGGTGTGTACCTCGACCCGGCGAATCCCGACTCGGCGGCCGACTCCACCCGCGCGAGGACGCGCGCCGGCGCGGCCGGGAACGCCCCGGCCCGGACGCCCGGCACGACGCGGGCCTCCACCCCCGGGAGCGGGACGCCGGCTGACAGGCGCAAGGCCGCTCCTCCGCCGCCCCAGGCACGCCCGTCGTCCCAGGCCACAGGAAAGCCGTGAGTATGGATCCGTACGTGAACCAGGAAGAGCCGGAGGCGCCGGAGCCGGGCGGAGCGGTGGGGCTCGCCCCTCCTCCCGCGGGCGGCGCCACGCTGCGCGCCGAAGGGCTGGTGAAGGTGTACCGGAAGCGGCGCGTGGTGAACGACGTGGCCGTGAACGTCTCCCAGGGCGAGATCGTGGGGCTCCTGGGGCCGAACGGCGCCGGGAAGACCACCACCTTCTACATGATGGTGGGGCTGATCGCGCCGGACGCCGGGCGGGTTTCGCTCGGCAGGGACGACGTCACCGGCGTCCCGATGTACAAGCGGGCCCGCCGCGGGATCGGCTACCTGGCGCAGGAGCCCTCCATCTTCCGGCAGCTCACGGTGGAGGAGAACATCCTGGCCGTGCTCCAGATGATGAGCATCCCCCGCGCCGAGCAGCGGCGCCGGCTGGAAGAGCTCCTCGACGAGCTGCACATCAAGCACCTCCGCAAGACCCGCGCGTACGCGCTGTCGGGCGGCGAGCGGCGGCGGCTGGAGATCACCCGCGCGCTGGTGGGGCGGCCCAAGTTCATGCTCCTGGACGAGCCGTTCGCGGGGGTGGACCCCATCGCCGTGCACGACATCCAGCAGATCGTCGCCGACCTGCGGCAGCGCGGGATCGGGGTCCTGATCAGCGACCACAACGTCGAGCAGACGCTCGACATCGTGGACCGCGCCTACATCATGTACGACGGCCGGGTCCGGGTCTCCGGGACGGTGTCCGAGCTGGTCTGGAACGAAGAGGTCGCGGAGATCTACCTGGGTCCGACGCTCACCGCGCGGATGAGAGAACGGTATCCCATTCCTGCAAAGGACGACGCCGAATGAAGACAGGTCTCTATCAGGGAACTGCGCTCAAGCAGGAGATGAAGATCAATCCACGCCTCTACCAGGCGATGGATCTCCTGTACATGCCTCTCCTCGACCTGCAGGCGCACCTCAAGCAGGAGCTCCTGAACAACCCCTTCCTCGACATGGTCGAGGGAGAGGTGGAGGAGATGGTCGAGAAGGAAGAGAAGGAGAAGGAGGACGACGAGATCGACTGGGAGGAGATCCTCCTCAACGGCTTCGAGACCGGCGGCCGCCGCGAGGAGTACGAGGACCGCGAGTACTACGAGCCCGTCTCGGTCGCCTCGCGCGACCTGGGCGACCACCTGCACGACCAGCTGACCCTGCTCCGCCTTTCCCCGCGCGAGCTCCTCCTCGGCGAGGAGATCATCGGGAACATCGGCGACGAGGGGTACCTGGTCTGCCCGCTGGACGAGGTGGTCCGGGCGCTGAACGAGTTCCTGGCCGAGAACGGGGCCGACTGGGCCACCTCGGCCGACGAGACGCGCCCCTTCACCACCGACGAGGCGGAACGGATGCTCCGCGTCATCCAGGGGTTCGACCCGGCGGGGATCGGCTCGCGCGACCTGCGGGAGTGCATCCTCCTCCAGCTCCGCGACTACGCCTTCCAGGAGCTCGCCAAGGCGGCGGGCGGGGTGGAGCCGGTAGAGGAGGAAGTCCGCGAGCGGTTGCAGGACAACCTGGCCTTCCGCATCGTGGACGGGTACTTCGAGCAGCTGATCAACCACCGCTGGTCGGAGATCTCCAAGGAGCTGTCCATCACCCCGCGCGACGTGCAGGACGCCGCCGACGAGGTGGCCAAGCTCGACCCGAAGCCGGGGCTCAAGTACTCCAACCACGGGGACAACTACATCGTCCCCGACCTGATCGTCGAGAAGATCGACGGCGAGTACCTGGTGTTCCTCAACGACACCAGCCTCCCGCGGCTCAAGCTGTCGCGCACCTACCGCGAGATCGCCAAGGACAAGAAGAAGTTCGCGGGCGAGAACAAGGAGTTCATCTCCAACAAGCTCAACTCCGCCAACTGGATGATCCAGGCGATCGAGCAGCGCCGCCAGACGATGCTCAAGGTGATGAACTTCATCGTCGACCGGCAGCGCGACTTCTTCGAGCGGGGGGTGCAGTACCTCAAGCCGCTGACGCTGCGTGAGGTGGCCGAGGTGATCGACATGCACGAGTCCACCGTCTCGCGCGTGACCAACGAGAAGTACGTGCAGACACCCCGCGGCGTCTTCCCGCTCAAGTTCTTCTTCTCGTCGGGGCTTTCCACCACCTCGGGCGAGGACGTGTCGGCGCGCGGGATCAAGGCGCAGATCGAGAAGCTGGTCTCCGACGAGGAGGCCGGGCACCCGCTGACCGACCAGGCGATCGTGAACATCCTCAAGGAGGAGGGGATCCAGATCGCGCGGCGCACGGTCGCCAAGTACCGCGACCAGCTCGGGATCCTTTCCGCGCGGATGCGGAAGCGGGTGTGAGCACCGCGCTGGCCCCCGACCCGGTCCCGGGCGCGCTCCCCGCGCCCGCCGCCGCAGCGCCCCCGGTCGTACCGGAGGCGCTGCGCCGCGATTTCGCCGTGCTCGTCCCCGCGTTCAACGAGATCGAGAACATCCAGGCGCTCTTCGCCGAGCTGCGCGCCACCTTCCAGCGGCACGGGCTGTCCGGCGAGATCATCCTGGTGGACGACGGCTCCACCGACGGGACGTACGACGCGGCGCTCCGCGAGGCGGCGGGGATGGAGCGGGTCAAGGTGCTCCGCCACCGCCGCAACCAGGGGAAGACCGAGGCGATGGTCACCGGGGCCGAGGCGGCGGAGAGCGAGTACGTGGTCCTCTTCGACGCCGACCTGCAGCACTCCCCCGAGGAGATCCCACGCTTCCTCGCCAAGCTGGCGGAGGGGTGGGACATCGTCACCGGGCGCAAGGTCGGCGCGTACGAGAAGCGGGCGGTCAGCTCGGTCTACAACCGGCTGTCGCAGTCGCTCTTCGAGGTCCCCGTCCGCGACCTCAACTCCATGAAGGCGTTCCGGACAGAGATCCTGCGCGAGATCCCGCTGCGGCACGACTGGCACCGCTTCTTCGTGGTCCTGGCGCACGCCCGCGGCTACAGCGTCAGCGAGATCGACATCACCCTGTATCCGCGTCGCGCCGGGGAGGCCAAGTACTCCGGGCGCAGCCGGGTGCTGGTGGGCGTGGGCGACCTGGTGGTGGTCTGGTTCTACCTCAAGTTCAGCGAGAAGCCGATGCAGTTCTTCGGCGGGGGCGGGCTCGCGCTGATCGTGCTGGGGGTGCTGGTAGGGCTGCTGACGGTGGTGCTGCGGGTGGGGGAGTGGATGCCCCCCTTCGGCTACCGGCCGCTGCTCACGCTGGTGGTGCTGCTGGAAACGGTGGGAGTGGTCCTGTTCGGCTTCGGCTTCATGGCCGAGCTGATCGCCACCCTGCGCGCCGAGCTGGACGACCTGCGGCGGATCGGCCGGCGCTCCTGACGGCGGCACGGCACGAAGATGCGGAAAGCCCCCGGGCGCTGATCGGCGCCCGGGGGCTTCGTGTTTCCCGGAGCGGGGGAGGAGACTACTTCTTGTCCTCGTCCACCACCTGCGAGAGCGTCTGCAGCTCCTTGATCTTGAGCTTGCGCTCGCCGCGGGGGAGGGAGAGCGACACGCTCTCGCCCACCTTCTTCCCCATCAGCGCCTGCCCGAGCGGCGAGGCCATCGAGATCTGTCCGCTGTCGATGTCGATGTAGTCGCCGAAGACCAGGGTGTACGTTTCCCGGTCCTTGGTGCGCTGGTCGATCACCGTCACGCGCGAGCCGAAGCCGACGCGGTCCGAGGGGACCTCCGACAGGTCGATCTTGGAGAGCTCGCCGTAGCGCTTGGTCAGGTGGTTGAGCCGGGCCTGGACGAACTGCTGCCGCTCCAGCGCGGACTTGTACTCCGAGTTCTCGCGCAGGTCGCCGTGCTCCACGGCCTTCTGGATCGCCTTGGGCAGAGTGACCTGCAGCTCGTGCGTCAGCCGCTCGATCTCCTCGCCCAGCTTGCTCTTGAGTTCTTCCAGCATCTTCGGACCGGGGGGAAATAACGAGAACGTGCGCCCCGGGAACGAGGCGCACCTGAAAGGAGTTCAATGTAACGACGTGGGGCGGGGTCGCGCCAGCGATTCATGGGCAGTAGCAACTCCTGAAACAGCAGTGGCCTCAGAAGAGGTAATATTTGGGGCCGCTCTGCTTTCTGTACCGGTCGTACCCAAGTTGAGGACTACGCGGCTCTAGCCGATTCTGCCCACCAGGCCTGCTCAGCCATATTCTAAAAAGACGTTGCTATGTAAAGTGTTACATCATTGAGAATATTTTTGAGAATATTTTCAGGAATATTTTTCTTGATTTTATACATGAGACACTGTACTATGCTGGGAGCCGCAGTACCGATTCACCTGTACCCCGGATGATTGATGGTCGCGATTTCGATGGAAGGTGCAAGGGCCGAGCTGGCGCTGGTCGAGGGGCAGTTAGAGGAGTGCATCCGCGAAGCATGGGGGGAGCTGCGCACCATCCAGGCGACTATCCATCCAGGGATGCGGGTCCGCTGCCGGAGGACCCTGTTGCAGGATCTTGTCATAAAGCACGTCGAGGCAGCCTTCGAGGGAGTCCCCGGATTCCAGTTGATTGAGTGCGATGGTGGACGGGTGGTACTGATCGTCTCAAACCGGCTCCTCCTCCAGTTCAAGCACATCGACCACGAGTTCAAAACAGCAAATATCCCTACGGAAACCGCGCTGAACTTCAACGCGCAGCTGGAGATTGAAGGGCTACCCTCGATCCCACGACTTACCGTTGGCTATCGGCTGGACCAACTTGAGACGAAGGTCGAAGGGATCTACATCATGTTCGCCATTAACAACCAGCCCCAATGGACATACCGGCTGGATGAGGACGGCGCTTCGGGCACGGAAACCCTCGATCTGCTTCCGAATGAACCGGCTCCGGTCACGTCGACACCGGAGCAGCGCCGCGTTGTACCGAAGCGTGTTGCTGATATCGATAAGGTGGTCCCACTCCACACGCAGCAGTAGGCGTATGTCCCGAGTGAATCCCTTGATGGTGATGCTCGCCAGAGAATCGAGGGAGATGCTACAGGTCACCCTCGCTGAGGCCTTGGGGGTCACCCAGAGCACCATTTCGAAGTTCGAGAGCGGGGAGTTGTCGATGTCGCCGGATCTGATCCAGAAGGCAGCCGATCTTCTGGAGTACCCGGAGAGTCTGTTCTACGAGGCACTGGAGTTCCATCAGCTTCCGCTCAGCTTCTACCGGCGACGTAGCAAGGTG